>NZ_JBEFST010000011.1:0-203389 GCF_053483675.1 Mycolicibacterium sp. XJ1819
CTGACGGGCACCAACAAACGACAACACCCCCTCCAACCCATAGTTGAATAGGGTCACTTTTGTTTCTCGCCTGTGGCCGAACGACGGTCCTTGGCGACGAACTCGCCCAGCATCGCGACCACCACGCCGAACGCGAAGTACAACGGCGGTAGCCAATGTCCTACCCCGAGCAGGTGATCGGAGTCATCGTTATAGGCGAATACTCCGGTATTGGCGATCAGCACCTCGACGAGCGGCCCGATGACCGCCGCCAACGCCCCACATATTGCACCGGGCCCGTCGCCGAGCACGCACCAGGTGACGATTGCCAGCATCAGGATCAGCACCGTGGTGGGCAGCGCCGGCGACGAGTGGAGAAGCGCGGTCAACATGTAGATGCCCAGCACCGCTGCCACCCCGGCCACGCATTGCCGCAGTGTCGCCGATGCCCGCACCGCGGGCAGATGCAACCGCAGTTCGGCGATGGACACGGTCGCGAGTCCGACCAACAGCGGAAACCAGATCGGGCTGCTCCACACGAACGGCACTGCGTCGGTGAAGTACTCGGTGGTTCCGGTAACGACGTGGCTGTGGTCACCGACCAGCGACGCCGCCGCGCCCAGGACGAACAGAACAACGACTTCCAACACCCGCAGTTTCACGGGAGGACCGTACTCCATCGACAACGATCAGATGAGAACGTTCTCATGTAGCTCTCACCTGGGGTCAACGCCGTTTGTCGAGGATCGACCGTATGCGCCGAGCAATCATCGTGACGACGGTCTTGCTGGTCGGCGGCCTCATCGGCATCGCGACCGTGCTCTTCCGGCCGAGCGCCGGCAGTGAGCCACTTCAGCCGATCACCGTCGAGGCTCCTGCCGTCGAGGACACCGTGCCCCCTGGGTCCCCGACGGTGGTCCCGGATGCGGCTTCGCAGGTCCTTCCGCCACCACCGGTCGTCGACGACGTTCCGCCCCCACCACCGGCCGTCGAGTGGGACGACGACGACGACGATGACGACGACGACGACTGAGGCAACGTGACCGGGCAGGATGGTGGGTAACCCTGGCCCAGGAAAGCCGATGACTGTTCATACCGAGCGACCCGCCCCTGTTCGATTGTGGCGACGCGTACTGCCCTCGGCGGCGCGCACCAGGATCATCGGCTGGGTCCTGCTGTTGGTACTGACCTCTCTCGGCGTCGTGACGTTTGTGACCTGGCGACTTCTGGTGTCGTCCATCGACGCTCGGATGGACGACGCACTGCGCACCGAGGTCAGGGAATTCGCCGAATTGACCTCACCCGGGGTGAATCCGCGCACCGGCGCACCTTTCCAGTCCGTCGACGAGGTGATTCGCGAGGCGATCGCCTACAACCTGGCCCGTCCCAACGAGAAGTTCCTCGGCTACGTCGATGGGCAATACCGCACCCAGAGCAGACAGGAACCCGGTACCTCAGAGGTTCTCGCGCGCGATAGGGCGTTCGCCGAGCGCGTCGCGGCGACACCGGAACCGGTCGAGGGGCGCTACGAGCATCCCGAGGTCGGCGAGGTTCGTTACCTCGCGATACCCGTGACATTGCGGGACGATCCCGCTCACGGCGTGATCGTCGCCGCCTACCTCGCCGACGAGGAGCGCGAAAGCGCCAACGACGCCGCACGCCTGATGCTGCTGGCGGGTTCGATTACGACGGTCGGCGCGGCCGGGGCGGCCTGGGTGCTGGCGGGCCGCATCCTGCGACCGTTGCGCGATGTCGTGGACACGCCACATCACCGATACCGACCTCTCGCTTCGCATCCCGACTCGGCACTCCGATCGACCCGACGAACTGGACGCCGTGGTCACCACGATCAACGGAATGCTAGACCGGGTCGAGGCCGGCGTGTCTGCGCAGCGTCGGTTCATCGACGACGCCGGCCACGAACTGCGAACGCCGATCACGATCGTGCGCGGGCATCTGGAGGTGGTCGACGCCGACGACCCCGATGATGTCCGCGCGACGGTGGCGCTTGTCGACGACGAATTGATGCGGATGAACCGGATGGTGTCAGACCTTTTGCTGTTGGCTCACTCCGAACAGCCGTCGTTCCTGCATCCCGAAGCCGTCGAGGTCTCCGCGCTCACTCAGGAGGCGTTCGAGAAGCTGTCGCGACTCTGTGAACGCGACTTTACGCTGGAGACCTCGGCCCGAATCGTTGCCGTTCTCGATCCGCAACGGATCACCCAGGCGCTCGTCGCGTTGGCCGACAACGCATGTCGCTTCACCGAACCGGGCGGGTGGATCGGAGTGGGATCGCAATTGTCCGGAGATTGGCTGCGGTTCTGGGTGTCGGACTCGGGTCCAGGAGTCAGCGACGCCGACCGCGTCCGGATCTTCGAGCGCTTCGCGCGCGGCGCCGGCCAACGCTCGGACGGCGCGGGTCTCGGTCTGTCGATCGTGCGCGCCGTCGCGGTCGCGCACGGCGGCGACGTGGTACTTGACAGTGTCCCCGGCCGCGGCGCGACGTTCGCGGTCGTCATCCCCGCCGTCACGGAGGACCCATGGCCCGTATCCTGATCGCAGAGGACGAGGCGCGTATCGCGTCGTTTGTCCAGAAAGGCTTGTCCGCCAACGGCTTCACCGTCACGGTCGTGGCTGACGGGTCGTCGGCGTATCAGTACGCGATGACCGGTGACTTCGACCTCATGGTGTTGGATATCGGGCTTCCGGAGATGGACGGTTTCGAGGTGCTCGCCAAGCTGCGCACCGCCGGCAACCACATCCCGGTAATCGTGCTGACCGCGCGCGACAGCGTGCACGACACCGTTGCCAGCCTGGAAGGCGGCGCGGACGACTACATGCCCAAGCCCTTTCGGTTCGAGGAACTGCTCGCCCGAGTTCGGCTACGGCTGACCACCGAGCGCACCGACGAGCTGACGGTGTTGTCCTACGGCGGGTTACGGCTGGATCTGCGCACCCGACGTGCGCACGTCGACGGTCGCACGGTGGACCTGTCGGCGCGCGAATTCGCGCTCGCGGAGGTGTTCCTGCGTCACCCGGGCCAGGTGCTCTCGCGCGAACAGTTGTTGAGCCACGTGTGGGGTTACGACTACGACCCCGGCTCCAACGTCGTCGACGTCTACGTGCGTTATCTGCGGCGCAAGCTTGGGGCGCAGCGATTCGTCACGCTGCGCGGGATGGGTTATCGGCTCGAAGCCGTGCCCTGACACGGATCGACGTCACTCACCTACCTGCGGAAGTTCCTCTGCGGCAATCTCGCACGGCGTTCCTGCGGTCGACGCCGGTTCAGGCGACGATACCGGTGGGGGCGGTTCCACAGGTGGCTGAGCCGCGACGGGCACCGGTGGCGGAGCTTCTTCGGGCGCGGGTTCGCAGCTGGCGTCCGCTTCCTCGTCCGGCTGATCGGTCGCGGATTCGTCATCGGGGGCCTCGTCCGGAGACTCCTCGTCGGTGATCTCGTCACCGATTTCGTCGTCACTGTCGGGCTCATCCGGTTCGGGCGTTTCCTCGAGGTCGAGTGGTTCGTCTACCGCGGAGACCTCCGAGACCTCGGGTAGGTCTGCCAGCGCGTCGTCCGTCGAACCGAACAATCCACCCAGCATGTCATCGAGCTGCTGGGCGAATCCGGACAGTCCGCTTCCGATGTCGGGCATCCCTCCGAGCGCCGGCGCCGGCGGCGGAGCCGTCGCGGCCGCGGGCTCGACCGGCGCCGCAGGAGCAGACGCAGGAGCCGACACCGGTGCGGGCGGGGGCGGTGCCCAGCCGGCCGGTGTCATCGGCGTACCGGGCACCCCAGGTGACGCCGGTGTTCCAGAGGCCGCATTGGGAGTGGTTGCGACACTGTCGGAGTCGGCCGGTATCCACCTCGGGCCGAGATCGCCGGGCACGTCGAACGTCGCATCGGTTGCACCGCTGAGTTCGGCGACGGCGTCGTCGTATGCGGTCTCGATCGCCGCGATCGCGCTGCGCATGGCCTCCACCCATTCCCCACCGATCGCCGTGTCGACGAACGGCTTCACCTCCTGGTCGATCAGCTCGCTGGCCACCGCCCGGTCGCCGGTTCCGGTGGCGAGGGTGTGCGCCGCCGCCAGCCAGGGCCCACGTTGCCCCTCGATGCGCTCGTCGATGCCGTGCGCCGCGGCGACCTTCCCGTCGACGGTCTGCCACAGGCCGTCACGCAGTTCGGTGAGCACACGGGCCGCGTCGCGAACCCCGGCCGCCGCGAGCGCCGACGCCTCGCCGTGGCGGCTCAGGAACTCCTGCGACACCACCGCGCCGCCACCCTGCCATGCGCCCGCGAGACTATTCAGTTGCGCATCCTGGCGGGTGAGCGCGTCCTCTACGGCGGCCACCGCGGTACTGAGCGCGGCGCAGTCGGCGTCCAAGGTCTGCAGGTCGAGTCCGTCCTCCGCGGTGTACCAGTCCGGCACCTGTGCTGGATGCGCGGTGAGGTCGGGGTGTTGGTAACCGAGCATCTGGCAGGCCAGCACCAGGGCCTGGACGTCGCGCACACCAGGCCCTCCGGCCGCCAATCGAGCTGCGACATCGAAGTTCTCAGTCATCGCTACCCCAACCGCACGGCCGCGTGAGCGTCGGCGTCGGCGTAGCGCTGAGCCGATGCGCGCAGCGCGGCGGAGATCTCCGCGGCGGCTCGCGACCACTGCCGCAGTTGACCCACGATGCGATCGACCTCGGCCCGCACCGCGTCGCCGTGCGCCACATACCTCCGGCCCGCGGTCGCGCCGTCGAACCCCAGCCCCGTCAGATGCGTGCGAACCGCGGCGTCGACGACGTCGGCGGCAAGCTGATAGTTCCGCGCCACATCGAGCACCGCCGCCACGTCGACGCGTGCGACGTCAGTTGTTCCCATATATGGATTGGACGACGACGAGGGCCCGCCGGTTCCCTCGTCAGCGTTGCGCGCTGACCTGTTCGGCGACTCGCACGGCGAGTTGGCGTGCGGTGTCCTCGTCGGCCGCCTCGACCATGACGCGTACCACCTGTTCGGTTCCCGAGGGACGCAACAGGATTCGACCGGTGTCACCCAGCTCGGCTTCGACTTGGGCAACCGCGGTACGCACCGACGGGGCATCGGCGACGGTGGCCTTGTCGGCCACCTCGACGTTGATCAGCACCTGTGGCAGCGTCTGCATCGGCGCGGCCAGTTCGGCAAGGGGTTTGCGCGTCTGCGCCATCCGCGACATCAGCCGCAGACCGGTCACCACACCGTCGCCGGTGGTGCCCAACGCGGGCATCACGATGTGCCCGGATTGTTCGCCGCCGAGGGAGTACTTCCCCGCACGCAGCTCCTCCAGCACGTACCGGTCACCGACGCTGGTGGTGCGCACCTCCACGCCCGCCGACCGCATGGCCAGGTGCAGACCGAGGTTGCTCATCACCGTGGTCACCAAGGTGTTCGATGCGAGCTCGCCGGCCTCCCGCATCGCCAACGCGAGAACCACCATGATGGCGTCGCCGTCGATGACGCGCCCGTCGGCGTCGACGGCCAGGCAGCGGTCGGCGTCGCCGTCGTGCGCCAGACCGAGATCGGCACCGTAGGACACCACGGCGGACCGCAGCGTGTCCAGGTGCGTGGAACCGCAGCGTTCGTTGATGTTGAGCCCGTCGGGTTCGGCGTTGATCGCGATGACGTTGGCGCCCGCGGCGCGATAAGCCCGCGGCGCGGCTTCCGAGGCGGCACCGTGCGCACAGTCGACGACGACGGTGAGGTCGTCGAGGCGGGTGGTGACGGCCTTGCCGACGTGACGCAGATAGCGCTCCAACGCATCTTCGGCGTCCACGACCCGCCCGATGCGCGGGCCGGTCGGCCTGGCGCCGGGCCCCTGGTGAACCAGTTCTTCGATGCGGTCCTCGGTGGCGTCGTCGAGCTTGTGGCCTCCGGGCCCGAAGATCTTGAGGCCGTTGTCGGGCATCGGGTTGTGCGAGGCACTGATCATCACGCCGAAATCGGCGTCGTAGGCGCTGGTCAGATAGGCCACCGCGGGCGTCGGCAGCACGCCGACGCGCAGCGCGTCCACGCCCTCGCTGGTCAGGCCGGCGATGACGGCGGCTTCGAGCATCTCGCCGCTGGCGCGCGGATCACGACCCACCACGGCGACCCTGCGGGCCTGCCCGCCGCCGATGCTGCCGAGTCGCCGCGCCGCCGCGGCACCGACGGCCAGCGCCAACTCGGCCGTCAGATCCTGGTTGGCGACGCCGCGCACCCCGTCGGTGCCGAACAGTCGTGCCATGTCGACAAACTTCTCACAAACCGGGCCCAAGGTGCCAACCGCCGACGTCGGCACCCGTGCCGCCGCTCAATCGGTACGGAAACGCAATCGAAGACGGCTCACCGCCCGCATCCGGGCGGAGGACGCGGACGGTGAGTCGCTGTCGGTTAGTTCTGGTCGGCCGAGGGCTCCTCGGTCTGCTCCGCCGACGTCGTCGGCGAGGCCGGTGCAGTGGGGGTCTCCCCTGCCTGACCAGGCGCGTTCTCAGACTGGCCGGGGCCATTCTGCTGCACGGAAACCGCGCCGAGGTTGTTCGTGCAGACGTTCTGCTGGCCGCCATTGGCCTCGACGGACTCGACCACGCTGGTCACCTGGTCGACCTCGACGTCGCAGACGCCGGCCGCGATCTGAGCCGCGGCGGCCACGTCGACGTCCTCGAGCACGCCTGCGGTTCCGATCACCACGTTGACCTGGCCGTCCTGGGTGGTGTCCGGCTGAGCGTTCGCCAGGCCCAGGCCGGCGGCGAACAGCAGCGATCCACCGAGTACCGCACCCGCGGCAGCGTTCTTTGCGATGTTTCTCATGGTTGCTCCTTTTCAGTCGGGAGGCGCCAATCCGGATCCCCCAACGAAGCGACTGACTTCGTTCCGGTGGCAGAGCGGCTGCCGCGCATGCAGCGCTGACGCCTCGACCCCGGTTTATTCACGATCGGTGCGAGATTCAAACCAAATTTTCACAATTGAGCCGTACCCGCAGGTCAGGACGTCAAAGAAAAACCGCCGGGCACCACGAGGGCACCCGGCGGTCTCCGATCGATTGATCAGCGCTTGCTGTACTGAGGCGCCTTGCGCGCCTTCTTGAGGCCGTACTTCTTCCGCTCGATCTCGCGCGGATCGCGGGTCAAGAAGCCCGCCTTCTTCAGTGCCGGCCGGTCCTCGGGCTGCACGAGGATCAGCGCCCGGGCGATGGCCAGACGCAGCGCGCCTGCCTGCCCGGACGGGCCGCCACCATCGAGATGGGCGTAGATGTCGAAGCTGTCCAGCCGGTCGACGGTCACCAGCGGGGCCTTGATGAGCTGCTGATGCACCTTGTTGGGGAAGTAGTCCTCCAGGCTGCGTCCGTCGAGATGGAACTGGCCCGTACCGGGCACCAAGCGGACTCGGACGACGGCTTCCTTGCGGCGGCCGACGGTTTGCACCGGGCGGTCGATGATGACCGGTTCCCGCGGCGCGGCGGTCTCAGTCACATCAGTCTCGGGAGTCTCGTGGGCCTCGGGGGTCTCAGAGGTCTCCACGGCGGCCGTCTCGGTCACGTCTTCGGTCACGTCTTCGGTCGTTTCACTCACTGGGCCACCTGCTTGATCTCGTACGGAACCGGCTGCTGGGCACTGTGCGGGTGGTCCGGGCCCGCGTAAACCCGCAGCTTCTTCTTGATCTGGCGACCCAGCTTGTTCTTCGGCAGCATGCCGAGGATCGCCTTCTCCACGACGCGGTCGGGATGCCGCTCCATCAATTCGCCGATCGTCCGCTTCCGCAGCCCGCCGGGGTAACCCGAGTGGCGGTAGGCGTACTTGTTCTGCAGCTTGTCGCCGCTGATGGCGACCTTCTCGGCGTTGACGATGATGACGAAGTCACCTCCGTCGACGTTGGGCGTGAATGTCGGCTTGTGCTTGCCGCGCAACAGATTTGCTGCCGCAACGGCGAGCCGGCCGAGCACCACGTCGGTGGCGTCGATGACATACCACGAACGTGTGGTGTCACCCGCCTTCGGCGCGTACGTAGGCACAGCGCTACCTCTTTCATCTCGGGTTGGATCCCGGTGACCCGGGTGCCGGTCAGGCGTGACGGCGGGGCTGTCCTCGGCGACCGACATTGACCCGAGGCCCTGGCGTACCGCGCGCCAACGAGGCAGCTTACCTGCGGGCGTCGTCGCAGGTCAAAACGGCTAGAGCAGCTCGAACCGGGGGTCCTGGCGACCGGTGACGGTGCGCAGTACCGATTCGAAGAATGGCACGTTGACCTCGGCGTTCACCTCGGGGCTATGGATGAAGTTCGGAAAGGTGCTGATCTCGACCAACTGGGCGGTGCCGTCAGCGCCAAGCGACGTGTCGATACCCAGCAGAAGATAACGGTCCCGATCGGAGGCCTCGATGCATTCGGACAGGACGGGCCGCAACTGCGCGACGAGGTCGCGGATCGCCGGAAAGTTCTCGACGAACGAGCGGTCCTGAGATCCCGGCCGCACCTCGGATTGCGCGCCCCGGGTCATCGCGAGGCCGGTCTCATAAAGGCGCAGCTCGCCGTTCCACACCATGGCGTAGGCACGCGCGCTGAACTCGATGGCCTTGCCGCCGGGCCGCTGCGACGGGGCCAAGCCCGCCGTCTGGGCCAACGCGTTGCTCACCCGACGGTCGATCAACTTCACCAATCGGGTGTTGATGTCCACGCTGGACAGGTCGGCCTCCGAACCGGCGTAGGTGTCCCAGTAGGTGAAGCAGCAATCCACTCCGTCGGCGGCCGCATCGTCCTTGAGGTTGTCGCGCGCCTGCCACCACAAGCGTTCGGCGCGGTTGACGACCAGCGCGATCGAATCACGAGGCGGGACCGTTCGCGCCGGCCTCGCGCTCGGCAAGGAGTTGAACTCCTGCACCTCGGTCATCGGGCGTGCGTGGAACCAGATGTTGAACGCCCACTTCTCGCCCCGCCTCACGGGGCTTCCGGCATGCAGACTGTCGGGGTGCGGCACATTGATGTCCTCACCGACGTCATGAAAGATCAGCAATCGGCCGGGCCGCGCAGCCACGGTGAGGTTGAGTTTCGGAAACGTCGTCGCGCCACCGTCATCCACTTCGTTCAGGTAGACGAGCCCGGTCACCAACCGCTGCCCGCCTTGACGGCAGCAGCGTCGGCCCTTGGGTGTCGAAAGGTCGTAGGCGTCGAAGTGGGGCCGGTACTCCTGTTCGGGCCCGTAGTGAATCACCTGTAAGGCTTCGGCGTGACTCAACGGGATACCGACGATGGCCGCGATGCGTTCACCGATGCGACGAACGACCGGATCGGAGTCGTAGCGCAGCCAGCAGTTGCCACCCGACCGGCCGGGCACGACCCCGTACTTGTCGTCAAAGGAGACTTTGGCTTGGCGGATGCGGCCGGAGGCACTGTCGATGATGTGAGCGATCTCGTCGGGGCTGAGCACATCTTCGATGACGGCCACCATCGGATCCTCCGACAGCACAAGGCTTCCCGGATACGCGCGCTTGACTTTGGCGGCGGGCATGTCCGACACCGGCCCCTCCCCGGGTGCTGGGCGTCCGGCCTCGGTCGCTAGGACGGCTTCTTCCAACGTCCGCTCCATGCTATCCAACATCGCTTTGTCCGCTTCCTGCTTGACGATTCGACCCCATCGCGGTGATGCGTGGTGGGTGGTCACACCCCGGCCGATGACGAATGGCCACCGACCGGAGTGTGACCGACGGGCTCAGCCCGTGGCTCCCCTTAGGGCTCCGATGCCGGTTCGGGCTCCGGTGCTGGTTCCGGTTCCGGTTCCGGCTCAGGCTCGGGCTCCGGCTCGGGCTCGGGCTCCGGCTCAGGCTCGGGCTCCGGCTCGGGCTCGGGCTCCGGCTCGGGCTCGGGCTCCGGCTCAGGCTCCGGCTCCGGCTCGGGCTCGGGCTCGGGCTCCGGCTCGGGCTCCGGCTCAGACTCGGGCTCGGGTTCGGGCTCCGGCTCGGGCTCCGGTTCGGGCTCCGGCTCGGGTTCGGGCTCCGGCTCCGGCTCCGGCTCGGGTTCAGGTTCGGGCTCCGGCTCCGGCTCGGGCTCCGGCTCCGGCTCCGGCTCAGGCTCAGGCTCGGGTTCAGGCTCGGGCTCGGGTTCGGGTTCAGGCTCGGGTTCAGGTTGCGGTTGCGGCTCCAAACCGCCCGGAATATCCGGGAAGTTCTTGGGCAGCACCGCATCTACCAGTTCGCCGAGGCCGACCAGGCCGGCGACGCTGACGGCCGTACCCCGGAACAGTTGATAGGCCGTTTCAGTGGCGAGGTTGAACAGCGTGATCGCTTCGCGAAGGAATGAGTGGGCCCGCTCCGGCGAGCAACTGCCCGCCTCCTCAAGCTCACAGGCCTTGATGGCGGCGACGAAATAATCCGCGGCCCCTTCCGGATCCTCGGCCCCGACGCCTGTCTGCTGCGGCAGGCCGTGGCCGGATACGGTCGCCGGCGCAGCTAATGCGACGATCGAACCTTCTGG
Organism: Mycolicibacterium sp. XJ1819; assembly: GCF_053483675.1. Lineage (NCBI taxonomy): Bacteria > Bacillati > Actinomycetota > Actinomycetes > Mycobacteriales > Mycobacteriaceae > Mycobacterium > Mycolicibacterium sp. XJ1819. Next base: position 10,448 of record NZ_JBEFST010000011.1, read on the forward strand.
GGTCATCACCCAACCGAGGCCGGTCGAATGAGCGAGACCCGTCGCAAATGCCGCGCTGGTCACTCGCTTCCTGACCTTATGCCTATCCTGCGGTACCCGATGCTGCGCTTTCGTTGTGTCTTGATCACTCATGATCGCTGCGACTTTCCGCTAGTTCCGTAGTGCACATTCGCGCACCCCCTGACATGTCAATGCCGCGTACCAACTCCGTCCGAAGAGTCGGTGATGACATTGCCGCCGTGACCCGCGCGCAGAAATCGGCGGGAACGAATACCCACATCTCGGTTTGCAGGTTCGCTACGGCACCCCGCGGCACGCCCCACGTTCTAACCCCCTCATTGCTCTAAGAGCATGCAGTGCACCTGATCTGAGCAGGTGCTTGCGAACGCTGGAATATATTGACGTTCTTGTCAATATTTGTTGTAGAGCAAGCTTGGGGCCCGTTTGCCCCAGCGCTCGACGACTCACACGCAGCCTCCGACGGGCCGTCGCGGCATGTCGATATCGAAGGGGCCGGCGCCTGGCGCGCCTGTTCCTGTGCGGGCAATTCCCCCTTACGACCCTTTCGACGGCCGCAGTCAGCGTGCGTAAGTAAAGTTATGACAAATTCGGCCGGACGTCTGCGTTTTCAAGTAAGTGCCGCGCACTCGGCACATCACGACATCCCGTATCGCCGGTCCTGCCGCTCAACGCTTTTCGTTACTTAGCCAAGGAAATCATCGGAAACGCGCCGGCCGGAAATCTCGCCAAATGTAGGGAAACCCCGGATTCGTTCGGCGTCGAATGTCCCTACCGTGCCAAACGACGGACATCTTGCCGTCGCCCATTCAAGATCATCACGGAGTCAACATGTTTCGACTGTTCATCGTCTCGGCGTTCGTATGCGCGGCAGCGGGCGTCGGCGCGGCAACCGCCGGCGCCGATGTCTATTACAAGAACTGCACCGCAGCGCGTGAAGCGGGCGTCACACCGATCATGCAAGGTCAGGACGGTTACGGCGAGCATCTGGATCGCGACGGCGACGGCATCGCCTGCGAGTGACGGCGTCCGTGTCACCGTGGCCGACGGTCCGCGGCCACGGTGACACAGACTGTTTCTGGCGACCCGTTGTCTCCCCTCCAATCGGATCCACACAGAGTCTTTTGGTCAGGCACCCCAGGCGGTGGCCGCCCTGCGGTCCGTCGCGGCGACCTCGTCGGCGCCGTCGCGCACCGCATTTCCCAGGCTGAACAGGATTTCGTTGAGTGCCCCCGCCGCCTGTTGCCACCGGGCCTGCTCGACGCGGTACGCCGCGGCGGCCTCGCGTGTCCACACTTCCTGCAGAGGAGCGATCTGTGCTCGCAGTTCATCGAGCGCGGCGTTCAGTCGGGCGGAGGTCGAGTGGATCTCCTGACGGATGGTGTACTCGATCTCGTCGAAGTTGTACGAGAGCACGTCGGACACTGCAACTCCTCAGAGATGGTGGGCGACCGCACCGATTTGGTGCGAGTGGCTTTCGGCGGCTTCGTGAAGCGTCTGTTGGTTCAGCCGGATGGTTTCCGCGATTCGTTGCAGCGCGGCGTGCAGTTTGACCGATTCGGCATTCCACCGCTCCACGACCTCCCGGAATCGGGAGGCGGCCACTCCGCCCCATACCGACGGCGGCACGCCGCTCATCCGCCCGATGAACGACTGAAGCATCGCGCGGATCTCCTCGTTACGCGCGTCGGTCTTGTTCGCGACCGCGGTCATCAGGCCGAAGTCAGTGGTCAGAGGTCCACCCGCGGGTGTGGTCATGGGCGTCCTTTCCTGTCGTGTTTGTGCTTCTACAGAGTTCGACGCGGGCGGCGACCCTGCGGTTCCACGCGACACCGAAGTTCTTCAGTGGAGGTAATGCGCCGTACGGACGGCGTGATCGCAAGCCGCACGCACAAGGTGTTCGCGTCCGGGTGCGCTCTGACAGCCGATCGCGATGCGGACCGGGCCGTCGATCAGCACCGTCCACCCGACGTTCTTGTCCGCCCGCGCCTCGCGATAGGTCACCACCGCTTTTCCGGCCCGCCGGTCGGCGGGGTTGAAGTCCACGAAGGTCCCGTCCGGTTCGTCTACCAGCGCCCGGTGCAGCGCTGCGGCCACCTCGGCCAGGGTGGCCGTCGGTGGACCCTTCGATTGCGTGACGTGCAGCGCCGTCGTCGGGTCATTCGGCGAAACCACCTGCACCCGAGCCGATCCCGGGCCCGACGTGACGCGTTGCACCCGCCAGGCTGCAGGCACCATGACGGCCACGCTGCCCTCGGTCATCAACGCCGTCGGCATGTCCGCCGCCTCCCGATCCGCCGGGCGTATCAGGACGCCGCCACCCACCGCGGCCGATGCCACCACGCCGGCCAGCACCGCGGCCCCGCGACGTCCGAACCGCCCCCGCGTCCGCCGAGCGGTGGACTCGACGGCCTCGCTCACCCCGACCGCGGCGTACCGCAGCCCGTCCCCATCGACAACCGTCACCCGCGCACCGGTCGCGCGCAGACGTTTCGTGATCTCCCAACCGAGGCGCTCACCTCCCGGTATGCCTTCCGACGCGCCGACTACCACATCGGCGACCGCACCGACAGCGACGACGACCGCCTCCGCGTCGGCTGTCGCATCACCTGACCGCCGCGCGACCACGGGCCGGCGCATACCGGGACCAAAGACGATGACGAATTCCGCAGCCGGCTCGACGATCGCCGCACGCGTATCGCCGAGACGGCGCAGAATCGTCGTCTGCGGCACCATCTGCACCGAAGGCGCCGCGGTATCTGCTGCGCGCCGCACGAGGGAGATCCGCGAGGACGACCACCAAGCCGGGTAGACGAGCGTGATCTTGTCGGCGCCGTCGCCCGCGACGGTCGACATCAACTCGGCCCAGATCTTGGCGACTGTGACCGGGCGGTCGTCGAGCAGCGCGATCTCGTCGTCGATACAGTCGATCGCGGTGGTAATCCATTCCGCGCACGCCTCATTCGGACCTCTGACGGTGCCGGGTCCCACCTCGACGACGACCTCGGTCACGGTGGGTCGGTCCACGCCACCTGGACGAGTTGATCCGCTTGGCCGCGACTGACCAGTGTCGCCCGCCCGGGCGGCAGCGGCGACGGGCGCACCGTTCCGAGCAGCACCCCGTCATCCGCGCTGGCGCTCATCATCAACCCCGCGCTACCGAGCTCGCGAAGGCGGGCCAGCACCGGGTCGAACATGGCCCGCGCCGCGCCGCCGGAGCGACGGGCGACGATGACATGCAGGCCGAGATCTGAGGCGTGGGGCAGCAAGTCGGCCAGCGATGCCAGCGGGTTGCCCGCGGCGGCGGCCGCCAGATCGTAGTCGTCGACAACCAGATAGACCTCCGGACCCGACCACCAGGACCGTGTGCGCAACTGTTGCTGTGTGACGCACTCGTCGGGCATCCGGGATTGCAGGTCGCCGACGACGGCACGCAGCCGCGACGCCAGCCCCGCCGGCGACATGACATAGCCGCCGAGGTGTTCGGACTCGACCACACCGAGCAGGCTTCTACGGAAGTCGACCAGTTCGAGTCGGGCCTCGTCCGGACCCTTGACACGGGTGAGTTCGCGGCACAGCAGGCGCAGCACGGCGGTCTTGCCGCAGCCCGGTTCGCCGAGGATCAGCAGGTGCGGATGCCCGTCGAAATCGACTGTCACTGGTTCTAATTCACGTTCGTCGATACCGATCAGAGGCTGGCTGCGCAGGTTGCGACCGGTCGCCCGCGAGATCACGTCGCGGTACTCGACACGGTTGGGCAGCAGTTTGACCGGCGGCGTGCGAGCCCCGTCGCACCGGTCGGTGAGCCGGGCGACGGTTTCGGCGATCGCCGCCGTGAGGCCGTCGGCGGTGCGCCTGCCGTCCCATCGCGGCAAGGCCACGACCATTTCACGGCCCTCTGCGGTGATCCCCCGCCCGGCCGGACGCCCCGACAGCAGGCGCGCCCGGTGCCGGTTCATCTCGGAGTCGACCGCGTCGCCCAGACGCAGTTCGATGCGCGTCGCGAGCTGATCCTTCAGCGCCGGGCGCAGTTCGGCCCACCGCGATGCCGTCACCACGACATGTACGCCGAAGGACAGTCCCCGGGCCGCGATGGCGGTGACGGCGGGCTCCAGATTCTCGAACTCCTGTCGCAGCGTCGACCATCCGTCGACGACGAGGAACACGTCACCGTACGGGTCCTCGGCCGTCGCCGGATCCCCCGCCGCCCGCATCCGTCGGTAGTCGGCCATGGAGTCGATTCCCAGACGGCGAAACCGCGCCTCCCGCGCCGAAATCACCGATTCCACCACCGCGACCGTGCGCCGGCACAGGTCGACGTCGCCGCGGCCGGCCACCGCCCCGACGTGGCCGAGTTGTTTCAGTGACGCCAGCGCGCCACCCCCGAAGTCCAGACAGTAGAAGCCGACCTCGGTCGGGTCGTGCCGCTGCGCGAGCGCCAAGATGAGCGTACGCACCGCGGTCGACTTGCCCGACCGTGTCGCCCCCACCACCGCCACACTTCCCGATGCGCCGAACAGGTCGGCGACCAGGAGGTCATGGCGCTGTTCGAGCGGATTGTCGACCAGTCCGATCGCCGCCGCGCCGCGGGGACAGCCGTCGTGCGGCAGCATGTCCAGGGTGGGCGGGTCCGACAACGGAGGCAACCACACCCGATGTGCTGGTGTGCCGTGGCCCGAAACCCGGTCCAGCACGGTGTGCAGCAGCGTCGGTGCTCCGGCGTCGTTCGCAGCGGTAGCTGCCGCGACCGCGTCGTCGCGCACCTGGCCCACCGTTGCGGCGGTGAACACCGCCGGCCGCACCGGTCTCGTCGGCGCGACGGCGGGCCGTTCGGATCGTCGAGAAGGCCCCGAAACGAACGCGGTCTGAAAGCGGACGAGGTCGCCGGAAGCGGTCTTGAGATATGCCGCGCCGGGGGCGCTCGGCAGGTGACTCGCGTCGGGCATGCCCAGAACGGCACGTGATTCGGAGACCGAGAAGGTTTTCAGACAGATGCGGTAGGCCAGGTGCGTCTCCAGTCCGCGCAGTCTGCTCTCGTCGAGTCGCTGACTGGCCAGCAGCAGATGCATGCCCAGCGACCGTCCGAGGCGGCCGATCGTGACGAAGAGTTCGGCGAATTCCGGGTGCTGACTCAACAGTTCGGAGAACTCGTCGACCACGATGAACAGCGCAGGCAGCGGCGGCAGCGGCGCGCCCGTCGAACGCGCCCGCGCGTACTCGCCGACGTTGGCGAAATTGCCCACCGACCGGAGCAGTTCCTGTCGGCGCATCATCTCCCCGGTGAGCGCATCGTGCATCCGACTGACCAGGTGGCTCTCATCGGCCAGATTCGTGATGACGGCCGCGGTGTGCCGTGCCCGTTCCATGCCCAGAAACGTTGCGCCGCCCTTGAAGTCGACCAGGATCAGGTTCAGCGCATCGGGTGAGTTCGCGGTGATCAGGCCCAGCACCAGCGTGCGCAGCAGTTCCGACTTACCTGACCCCGTCGCGCCTACGCACAGTCCGTGTGGGCCCATACCGCCGCGGGCGGCCTCATTGATGTCGAGTTCGACGCACGCGCCGCTCTCGGAAACACCGATGGGCGCTGGCCGGACGTGTCCGCCGACACTTGAGGCCCATCGCTGGTCGGGGTCGAGACCAACCAGATCGTCGATGCCCATCAGGGCAAGCCACCCGGGTGCCGGGGAACGCGCACCGCGGCCCGGCGCCGGCGCGGCGATCCGGTAAGGCGCCAGTCGACGAGCGCACACCTCGGCCTGGGTGCGCGTCAGCGCATCGGCCTGTGCGCCAACTTGCTCGGTCTCGCCGACGGTCCTCACCCATCCTGCGCACACGTGCAGTACCCGTCGCTCGTCGGCCCGGGATGCGTCGTGATCCATGCCCACCGCGAGAACGGTGACGCCCGCGGCGGGTAACGGCCCGAAGGGGGTCCCGCCATCCATCACGATCAGCAGGTGGCGGCCGTCGTCTCCGGCCTCCGCCGTGGCGTCGCCGAGATTCCGATAGGCCAGCCGCATCGCGCCGGCCCCGTCGCCTCTGCGCGGGTGTTGGTGGTGAGGCAGCCATTTCAGCCAGTCCCACTCCGCACGGGTATCCGCGTCGGCCACCGCGGCGATCGCGACGTGGTCGGGTCCGTGCAGAACCGCCAGTTGACACACGATCGCGCGAAGCAGCGACCGAGCTGCCTGCGGATCACCGTCGACGGTCAGCAGCCGAGATTCCCGCAGCGCCAGGGTGATCGGTACGTCGGGCACCGACGAGCGGACATGGAGCAGCCTGTGCAGGGCCGACACCGTGACCGGGTCCGGCTCCTCGTCGGCGCCGAGTTCGGGTGGCACCAGGGTGGTGGACGGCACCGTGTCACCGCAGCCTATGCGGATCAGGCAGAAGTCGGGATCGTCGGGCCCGCGCTCCCACATCCGCGGTCCGCCCACCAGCGTCCACAGCGAACTCGGTTCCGGATGACGAAACCGCGTCGAGCTCCGCTGCGCGTCGGTGGCCGTGGCCAGGACCGCGTCCAGACCGTCCAGATAGCACAGGTAGCGCTGTCGGTCCCGATTGACCTCGGCGGTGCGGTTGGCACCGCGCGCCCCGGAGACCAGCGTGCCGAGCACAGACGTCAGCATCATCACCGGGAAGAACATGAACATCGGATTACGCATCGTCGTCGCACCCGAGGTGAAATACACCGCCATCATCCCCACGCAGGCCACCAGCATGGCGATCGGCAGGAGTCGACTGAGCGGGTTGGCGGGCAACAGCTTCGGCACCGGTGGCGGAGGGTCGACCGCCACGTCGCCGCACGCCATCGGTGGCACGGTTCGTCGCGGCTCGCGCAGAAACTCCATCGAATTGATGGACGCACCGACCGCGAGTCGGGTTCCATCCACAGCCGATCAATTTGCCGCGCATGGCGATCTGTGCACGGGGTTACGGTGATTCGCGGATACCAATCGGGGGGATTCGGTGCGAGATTCGCTATGTCGGCTCACAGTGCAGCGGCTCGGTCGGGACGGAGCAGACGCGGTCGATGTCGTCCTGCCCGCAGAGAGCACCGTCGCCGAGCTCATCCCGTCGATCGTCGACCTCTTCGACCGCGGTCTGGGTGATGTTGAGCACGAACAACACTGGTGGTTGACACCACTGGGCGGTGATCCGCTGGACGTGTCGCTGACGCTGGCCGAGAACGGGGTCGACGACGGCTCGGTGCTGCTGCTCACCACCACCGAGCCGGTATCGCCGCAGTGGTTTCCGTTCGACCCGACCCACACTCTGGCTCGCACCGCCGACATCCGCGCGGACGCTGCGCTTCCGCCGACGGCCCGGATGTCCTGTTGTCTGCTCCTGGGCGTGGCAGGCGCCATCGCCATCGGCTGGTCGGCCACCCGATCCGCCACGATCGGCCCGCTCGTCGTCGCCACCGGGCTGGCCGTGTCCGCCGCCGCGGGCGCCTTCACCCTTCGTCGTGTTCACCCTGATCCGAACGTGCCGGTCGTCCTCGGCGTGCTCGCCGTGGCCTACGCGGCCCTCGCGGGTTTCGTCGCCGTGCCTGCCGACGCGGCCTGGGCCCGGATTCTGCTCGCGTCGTCGGCGTCCTTCTCGTTGGCACTTGTCCTGCAACGGGTGATCAGCGGTGGCACAACCTGTTTGACGGTGTTGATCACCATGAGCGCACTCACCGCGACCGTGTCGGCCGCGGCGGTCGGCTTTGGGCTTCCGACGCAGGCGGCAGGCGCCATGCTCGCCACGTTGTCACTGGCGGTCTTGGCTGCCGCGCCTCGGTTGTCGATCGCCGTCGCCGGCGTCGGTCCACCGACACCGGGCCTCGGCAAGGCCGCGGATACGGTCGCCGACCTCAGCGCGGACCACATCGACCACGCCCACGCGACGTTGACCGGAGTGGTCACGGCCTCGTCGATCACCGCCGCAGTCGGCGCCGGCGGCGCGGTCCTCGCGGATCAGATCTTCTGTGTCGCGGCGGTCCTGTTCGCGGCGGTCGTCGCGGCGGTCTTGTCGCTGCGCGCCAGGACCCACTCCGATCCGACACGTCGCGTCGCGCTGTACGGATGTGGCTTGCTCAGCGCCACAGCAGGTTTCGCATGGTGGGCGGCGGCGGCACCCGAACAGGCGCATTGGCTGGCCCTGACCGCCGTCACAGCCGCCGTGGCGCTGCTGTGCGGACTCGACCTAGGCGCCCGAAGTCCCGCCGCAGTGCGACTCGTCGAGATCCTGGAGTACGTGGCCCTGGCGGCGGTCGTTCCGCTGGCGTGCTGGGTGGGCGGACTCTACGAACTGGTCCACGACTCGAGGCTGCTGTGAGCACGCCGGCCATGCGGGTGACGCGGTACCTGAGCGCGGCCCTCGTCGCCTCGGCACTGGGCACCCCCGCTGTCGCGGCCGCCATATCCCCACCTCCCGTCGACGACTCACTGACTCCGCGGGCCGCACCGCCCGCGCCGCCGACGCGCACCGAACAGCACCAGGACTGCATCACCACCAGCGACCGCGCCCCCGATGATGTTCGCCCCGTCGTGGCCGGACTGCCGCAGATCTGGCGGCTCACCAGGGGCGGGGGCCAGACCGTCGCGGTGATCGACACCGGGGTGGCGCCGCACCGGCTGCTGCCGCATCTGGTGGCCGGCGGCGACTACGTGTCGACCGGCGACGGCACCGAGGACTGCGACGGTCACGGCACCGTGGTCGCCGGGATCATCGGCGCGGCACCCGAATCCGGTGTGTTCAGCGGTGTCGCGCCCGATGCGACCATTGTCGGGATCCGGCAGTCGAGCACCAGGTTCAGGGCGGCCGACGACGTCTCCGGTTTCGGGTACGGTGACGTCGAGACGCTTGCGATGGCCGTTCGCACCGCGGCCGACCTGGGCGCAACGGTGATCAACGTGTCGTCGGTGGCGTGCCTGCCCGCCGACGCCGTGCTGAACGATCGGACGCTGGGCGCGGCGCTGTCCTATGCGGTCGACGTCAAGAACGTCGTCGTGGTGACGGCGGCGGGCAATGTCGGTGGACAGGGCCAATGTCCCGACCAGAATCCCGCGCGGCCGGGCGTACCGAACTGGACCGACGTCAACGTCGTCGTCAGCCCGGCCTGGTACGACGAGTACGTGCTGACCGTCGGGTCCGTCGACCACGACGGCAGGCCGTCACAGTTCAGCCTGGCCGGACCGTGGGTTGACGTTGCCGCACCCGGCGAGGACGTCGTGTCGCTGGATCCCGACGGCGAAGGACTCATCGACTCGTTGCCGACACCCGCAGGCCCCATGCCGATTTCGGGGACAAGCTATTCGGCGCCGGTCGTCTCGGGCGTCGTGGCGCTGCTGCGCGCCCACTCACCCGAGTTGACCGCGCGACAGGTGATGGCGCGCATCGAGGACACCGCGCTGGCTCCCGCGGCGGGCTGGGACCCCGTCGTCGGCCACGGAGTCGTCGATGCACTCGCGGCGGTGACCGGAGGTCCCGCACGGCCACCGGTACAGCACCGTCAACCGGTCTCGGCGGCTCCGGCCGCCCCGCAGGCCGAACGCCACTCCGGTCGACTGTCCATCGGGTTGGCCGCGGCGTCTGTCGCGCTGTCGGTCGGACTGGTGGCCGCCGCGTCCTCGGCGAACCGGCTACGACGGCGCTCCGACGCTGTCGCGCACGACTGAGGCGGCCTCGACGCTGAGCTCCTGGCCTCGAGGCAACCGCGCCACCACCGGCCACGGCGCGGAGATCGGCGCCTCGGTCAGCCCGAGTCGCTCGGCGGTCTGCTCGTCGCGGATCCCGAACACCACTCCGGCGTCGGTGACCAGATATCGGCTCGCGCTGCTCGCGCCCTCGCCGGCCAAGCCCGCCGCCCGCACGTAGGCGCTACTTCCGGGCGGCAGGTGGACGTCGTCGACCTGGGGACCCGGGCCGTCGGCCTGCGCCAATCTCAGCGACTCGCCGTCCCATGGCAATGACTTTCCGGTCGACACCGTGGTTTTCGGGTCGGTCCCCGACGGTGTCCACTGTGTGCACAGCACCGGCGCCTCAGTCGGGCGCGCGCGGTCGGGAAACTGTGCGACGGGAAGGTCGTTCACGTCCGGGGCCGACCCGAGGACGCCGGGCGTGACGGTGACGATCTCGCGCCGTCCCCCGGGATGGGAGAACCTGATGAGGTCGGCCGCCACCTCGCCGATCCGCTGCACACCGTGTGCGAGCACGACGTAGTACTCGGGGGCCTCGGCGCGGATCACCCTCGCGACAGTGCCGACGGCGAGGCCACGCAGCATCGACGGTTCCCCCACGCGCGGAACCGAGACTTCGGTGATCTCGCGCGCCTCCGGGATCGCGTCGAGCAGGGTGCGCGACACCGGGCGCGGCGCGACACCGTCCAGCCGAAGTGCCCGCGCGACGGCGTGATTGCGCAGATCCACCCTGGCCCGCCTGCCGTCGAACACCAGATAGGTCGTCGCGGCGCTTTCGCCTCGCACCGTGACCAACACGCTTCGGCCGGGATCCGGCCGAAGCACCGTCGGGCCCGCGGACACCGTGGTGGTTCCCGCCGCGTCGTCGCAGACCGTCCACGCGGCCTCCTCAGCGGTCAGGATTCGGCCGACAGCATCGGGTGCGCCCGGAATGCCGACCAGCGGACCGCGTCTGACGCCGTCGAGCGCCGACGCGCTGACCGGGCTGGGTTGGCCCGTCACACCCGCGATCAACCGGGCCGACGCGAGATTGAGTACAGGGTGCACGGTTTCGCCGATGCGCACATACAACGCGCCCGTTTCGCGTACCACGACGATCGGCTCGGTGCCGACCGTCGCGCGAGGTTGCATCACCGCGAGCACCGCGCAGACCGCGACGACGATGGCGGCCAGCACACCACCGGCAATCAGTGAAAGCGTTTGCGCGCGAAGCGGATCGTCGAGCATGCGGGCATCACCGCGCACCAGCGCGTGTTCCATGCGCCGCAGCAGAAAGCGGTATCCGCTGACCTGCAGTCGCGTCGTCGGTTGCCGAGCCATCCCTCCCCCGCAGCCAGCCTAACGGCCGGGCAGGGTACGTCAGGTCACCGTTTTTCGCTGCTCACGCACGCGGCGCTTCCGATACGCGGCCACATGCTGACGGTTACCGCAGTTGCCGGTGTCGCAGAACTTGCCCGATCTGTTGCGCGACAGATCCACCAGCACCGCATCGCAGTCCGGCGCGGCGCAGATCTTCAGCCGGCGCAACTCCCCGGCGCGGATCAGATCGGCCAGCGCCATCGCCATCTCCGCGCCCATCCGCTGCCACAGCGGGTCGTCGGCCGACGCGAGGTGCAAATGCCACTCTGGCATCTCCGGGTGCCGGGTCAGCCACGGGCTCGCCTCGGTGTCGCGCAACAAGGCGTTCACCTGGCCCACCGCACGTTCCTCGTCACCGGCGGCGTGGAAGATCTTGCGCAGCCGGCTCCGCAGCCGGTGCACCGACTCCAGTTCGGCCCCATCGTGGTCGCGCCGGCCCGTCCAGCCGAACCCGTCCAGATAGCCGTCCAGCGCGGGCAGGTCGGCCAGCTGATCGCCGCCCTCACGGTCACTGTTGACCAGCACGCACGTGGCCCGCAGCGTGAGCTCGGTGTCATGACTGAAAAGCATTTGACTCATGACGCCTTCCGCCGCTAGGGTCATTACCAAAGTCGATTTTACTCATTACACAATCGGGGGGTGGCCCGTGGGCGCGATCCGTCGGAACGAGCCCGCGACCGTCGAGAGGTTCCGGTCCGGCCTGCTGCTCGCCCTGGTCTCGGCCTTCGCCTTCGGCTGTTCGGGGCCGTTCGCCAAGTCACTGATGGAGGCGGGGTGGACGCCGACGGCCGCGGTGCTGGCCCGGCTGGGTGGCGGCGCGCTGGTGATGGCGGTCTTCGCGACCGTCGTCAAACCCGATTGGTACCGCGAAGCGCTGCGACATGCGAAGACCGTCGCCCTCTACGGGGTGATCCCGATCGCGGGCGCGCAACTGTGTTACTACAACGCCGTGGCACACCTGTCGGTCGGTGTCGCGCTGCTGCTCGAGTACACCGCGCCGATCCTCGTGGTGGGCTGGGTGTGGGCGGGCACCAGGCGCGGGCCGAGCGGGCTGACGCTCACCGGAGTCGTCCTGGCCATCGCCGGGATGACGTTGGTGCTCGACGTGTTCTCCGGCGCCCACATCAACGTGGTCGGTGTCGGCTGGGGATTGGCGGCCGCGGTCTGCGCGGCGTGCTACTTCGTGATGTCGGCAAATGTCGACGACGCCGGCAACGGCGAGCAGGTGCACCCGGTGACGCTGGCCGCGGCCGGCCTGATCGTCGGCGCGGTCGCGGTGGCGCTGCTCGGGGCCAGCGGCGTGATGCCGATGACGTTCACCACCGACGACACCGTTGTCGCGGGCCACAGCACCTCCTGGGTGGTGCCGGTCATCGCGCTCGGTGTGATCGCCACCGCCGTCGCCTACACGCTCGGGATCATGGGCATCGTCCGGCTGCGGCCCCGGTTCGCCTCGCTGGTCGGCCTGTCGGAGGTGATGTTCGCGGTGCTGGCCGCCTGGATGCTGGTCGGTGAGGCCATCAGCGCGCCCCAGGCCGTCGGCGGCGTCGTCGTGCTGCTGGGGCTGGCCTTGGCACGCGCGGGCGACCGCTCCGAGGCCGTCGCGGAGGCCACGTGGCCCGACGGGCCCGTGGAGGGCAAGGCCTCCACCCGAGCAAACTGCTAGGCCCTTGACCGCGCGGTATGTGAGTATGGCCGGGTGACTTTGCCGCGTGTATGGGCCCTGGCGGCGGCCGTCGTCTCGACGGTCGCCGTGCTCGCCGGTGCGCCCGCCCCCCTCGCCGATGCCCAATTCGGACCCGCCCCGGGCCCCGCCCCCGGACCCGAACCGGGTCACTCGGCCGGGTCGGCGCCAGGTCCGCAACCAGGGTCCGCCAACACTCCGCTGCCCGGAATGCCCGGAGCGCCGGCACCCGTACTGACCACCCCGGACTCGTCGTGCCCGGACATCGAGGTGATCTTCGCCCGCGGAACCGACGACACACCGGGGCTGGGCACCAACGGCCAGGCCTTCGTCGGTGCGCTGCGCGGCCTGGTCGGCGGCCGCAGTGTCACCTCGTACGCGGTGAACTACCCCGCCTCCTACGACTTCCTGGCCGCGGCCGACGGTGCCAACGATGCGGCCAACCGCATAGCGACGATGGCCGAGCAGTGCCCGAGCACCAGGCTCGTGCTCGGCGGGTACTCACAGGGCGCGGCGGTGATGGACATGCTCGCCGGCGTTCCGCCGCTCGGCAACAAGATCGGCAGCATCGGGTCGGCGCCGCCACTGCCCGCCAGCCTGCTGCCCAATATCGCGGCCGTGGCGGTGTTCGGAAACCCCGCCGCCAAGTTCAGCAACCCGATCACCAGTTCGGTGTTCGCCGGCCGGGCCATCGATCTGTGCAAGGACGGCGATCCGATCTGCTCACGCGGCAGAAACCCATTTGCGCACAACGACTACATCAGCGCGGGGCTGGTGCAGCAGGCCGCGAACTTCGTCGCGCGACTGGTGTGACCAGGTTGTGCGGGCACTGGCCTATCATCGTGCAGTTGTGAGCCCCCACCGACTTCGCCGCCGCCTCGTCACCGCCGCAGTTGTCACGCTCACGGCCCTCGCAGGCGTCGTCGCTCCGGCGATGTCGGCGCGGCCCGTGGGCAGCCTCGCGATCGCCTCGGCACAGGACTGCCCGGATGTGAACGTGGTGTTCGCCCGCGGTACCGGGGAACCCCCGGGTATCGGCCGGGTCGGTCAGGCGCTCGTCGACGCGTTGCGCCCGCAGATCGCCCCGCGCAGCGTCGCGTCCTACGGGGTGAACTATCCGGCCAGCTACGACTTCGGTCTGGCGGCCGACGGCGCCTCCGACGCCGCCGCCTACATGGTGAATTTCGTGCAGTCGTGTCCGTCGAGCAGGATCGTGCTCGGCGGGTTCTCGCAGGGCGCGGCGGTCGTCGACATGCTCGCCGGGATCCCGCCGCTGGGCAACCGCATCGGCGCGATGGGGCCCAGGCTGCCTGCCGGCGTAACGCCGAACATCGCGGCCGTCGCCGTGTTCGGAAATCCCGCAGCCAAGTTCGGCAATCCCATCACCTCGGCCCCGATGTTCGGCGGCCGCGCGATCGACCTGTGCCGCGACGGCGACCCGATCTGCTCACGCGGCCGTAATCCGTTCGCGCACAGCGACTACGTGCAGACCGGCCTCGCCAACCACGCGGCGAACTTCGTGGCGGGCCTGGTCTGAGCGGTTGGGCGGCGTGCGCGGCGGTAACGCAACTTTCACCGCTTAACTACGGAGGCGTCAATCTGTTCCGCTAACATCGGTTCAGTGATCCGCCGTCATATCTTCGCCGCTGTGGTCGTCGCGCTCGTCGCGGGTACCTTGCTGGTTGCCCCCAGTACCACGACTGTTTCGGCTCCGTCCGCGCATGCCCAGTCCTGCCCGCAGGCCGAGCTCATCTTCGCCCGCGGCCGTACCGAGTCCGCCGGCGCCGGCGTGATCGGCAACGCCCTCATCAGCGCGCTGCGCAGCAAGACCGACAAGAACATCAACCTCTACGCCGTCAACTACCCCGCGGACTACGAGGTCGACATCGGCGCCAACGACATGAGCTCGCGCATCCAGGACATGGCCGCCCGATGCCCCGACACCCGGCTGGTTCTGGGGGGCTACTCGCTGGGCGCCGCGGTGACCGACGTCGTGCTGGCCGCACCCATCGCGGCGCTCGGCTTCAAAAAGCCGCTGCCGCCGGGCATGGACCACCACATCGCGGCCGTCGCGCTGTTCGGCAACGGCATCGCCTGGGTCGGACCGATCACCAACTTCAACCCGCTCTACAGCGAGCGCACCATCGAGCTGTGCCACGGCGCCGATCCGATCTGCAGCCCGGCCGACCCCGAAACGTGGGAAGGCAACTGGCCCGACCACGCTGCGCGGGCATATATCAACGCCGGGATGGTCAATCAGGCAGCGGACTTCATCGTGGGCCGCATCTGACTCACCTCCGCAGATCGCGGGTGACCCGGGTGCGAGCTTCGAGTTCCTCGTCGGGCGGATAGTCCACGGCGACAAGGGTCAGGCCCTGTGCCGGCGCGGCGGCGAAGTCGCTCGATCGACGAGTCGCCGCCAACAGGGTGGCGCACCAGCCGGGTTCGCGCCGATGTTCCCCGACGGCCAGCAGCGCCCCGACCAGTGACCGCACCATCGACCAGCAGAACGCATCGGCGGTGACCGCGGCGCTCACCCGGTGACCGTCGCGGGACCAGTCCAGCCGCTGCAGTTCGCGGATCGTGGTAGCCCCCTCGCGGTGGCGGCAGAACGCCGCGAAGTCGTGCAGCCCCAGCAGGTTCCGCGATGCGGCCGACATCGCCTCCACATCCAGTGGACGCGGCCACGGGGTGACGAAGCGCGCCTCCTGCGGTTCGACCCCGTACGGGGCCGTCGACAGGCGATAGACGTAGTGGCGGCGCAACGCCGAGAACCGGGCGTCGAAACCCGGTGCGGCCCGGACGATGTCGAGCACTCGCACGTCGGTCGGCAACAGCCGCGCGAGCCGGCGCACCAGCGGACGAAACTCCGGCTCGTCGGGACGCACGGTGCGCGGGTAGGCCTTCGACAGCATCTGGGCCGGGACATCGAGGTGCGCGACCTGACCGGTGGCGTGCACACCGGTGTCGGTACGGCCGGCGGCCCGCAGTGTGACCGGTACGCGAAAGACCGTCGAAAGCGCTTCGTCGAGCACACCGGCCACGGTGCGCTGTCCCGCCTGTAGGGCCCAGCCCGCGAAGTCGGTGCCGTCGTAGGCGATGTCGAGCCGAAGACGAACGAACCCGCCACCGGAATCGATGGCGGGTCCGTTCACGTCGTCAGGACTTGTCGTCGTCGGCCTCAGCGTCAGCCTTCGCGTCGGTCTCGACGGCTTCGTCGGTCTGGTCGGCCTGATCGGTCTCGACGGCCTCGTCCGTCGGGCCCTCCGTCGCCTCAGGCTCCACGGCCGCCTGCGGCACGGCAGCCGCCGCGACCGGTTGTTCGGCCGGCTTGGCGCCCGCTGCCTGCGATGCCGCCGCCCGGCGAGCGCGGTTGGCCTCCGAGGTCACCGTCTTCTCCCGCACCAGCTCGATGACCGCCATCGGGGCGTTGTCGCCCTTGCGCGGCTCGACCTTGATGATGCGGGTGTAACCGCCGTTGCGGTCGGCGAAGAACGGGCCGATCTCGGCGAACAGCGTGTGCACCACGTCCTTGTCGCGGATCTTCTTCAGCACCTCACGCCGGTTGTGCAGCGTGCCCTTCTTGGCGTGGGTGATGAGCTTCTCCGCATAGGGCCGCAACGCCCGCGCCTTGGGCTCGGTCGTCTTGATGCGGCCGTGCTCGAAGAGCGACGTGGCCAGGTTGGCCAGAAGCGCCTTCTGGTGCGAGGACGACCCGCCGAGGCGAGGGCCCTTGGTGGGCTTGGGCATTGCGAACTCCTATTACCTACGTGACGACTAGAGCTGTTCGGTTTCGGCGTAGTCCTGGTTGTCATCCAGTTCGTAGCCGGCGTCGCTGTTCCAGGTGCCCGTGGCCGCGTCATAACCGGCGACCTCGGACGGATCGAACGAGGCCGGGCTGTCCTTGAGCGACAGGCCGAGCTGGTGCAGCTTGATCTTCACCTCGTCGATCGACTTCTGACCGAAGTTGCGGATGTCGAGCAGATCGGACTCGGTGCGGGCGACCAGTTCACCCACCGTGTGCACGCCTTCACGCTTGAGGCAGTTGTACGACCGCACGGTGAGGTCCAGGTCGTCGATCGGCAGCGCGAAGCTGGCGATGTGATCGGCCTCGGCGGGCGAGGGTCCGATCTCGATACCCTCGGCCTCCACGTTGAGTTCGCGTGCCAGACCGAACAGTTCGACCAGCGTCTTACCGGCCGACGCCAGTGCGTCGCGCGGGCTGATCGAGTTCTTGGTCTCCACGTCGAGGATCAACTTGTCGAAGTCGGTGCGCTGCTCGACGCGAGTCGCCTCCACCTTGTAGGTGACCTTGAGCACCGGGCTGTAGATGGAATCGACCGGGATACGACCGATTTCGGCGCCCGAGGCCTTGTTCTGCACGGCGGGCACGTAGCCGCGGCCACGCTCGACGACGAGTTCGACCTCGAGCTTGCCCTTGTCGTTCAGGGTCGCGATGTGCATGTCCGGGTTGTGCACCGTCACACCGGCAGGCGGCACGATGTCACCCGCGGTGACCTCACCGGGGCCCTGCTTGCGTAGATACATGGTGACCGGCTCGTCCTCTTCGGACGACACGACCAGACCCTTGAGGTTCAAGATGATGTCGGTGACGTCTTCCTTGACGCCGGGCACAGTGGTGAACTCGTGCAGCACGCCGTCGATGCGGATGCTGGTGACCGCTGCGCCGGGGATCGACGACAGCAGGGTGCGCCGAAGCGAATTCCCGAGGGTGTAACCGAAACCGGGCTCCAACGGCTCGATGACGAACTGTGACCGGTTCTCGGAAATGACCTCTTCGGCCAGTGTGGGTCGCTGAGAGATCAGCATGGTGTTTCTCTATCTCCTTCTCGGCACCCGCTATTTGATGCCGGTTGGGTTTCTGCGGTCGGTTGCGCCGCAGAAGTCTCTTACTTCGAGTACAGCTCGACGATCAGCTGCTCGGCGAGCGGCACGTCGATCTGCGCGCGTTCCGGCAACTGATGCACCAGAATGCGCTGACGTTCGCCGATGACCTGCAGCCACGACGGGATCGGCCGGTCGCCCGCGCTCTCCCGCGCGATCTGGAACGGCAACGTGTTCAGCGACTTCTCCTTGACGTCGATGATGTCGTACTGCGACACCCGGTAGCTGGGGATGTCGACCTTGACACCGTTGACCAGGAAGTGGCCGTGGCTGACCAGCTGACGCGCCATCCGGCGGGTCCGGGCCAGGCCTGCGCGGTACACGACGTTGTCGAGCCGGCTTTCCAGGATGCGCAGCAGGTTGTCACCGGTCTTACCGGGCTGACGCACCGCTTCGTCGTAGTAGCGACGGAACTGCTTCTCCATCACGCCGTAGGAGAAGCGGGCCTTCTGCTTCTCCTGCAGCTGCAGGCGGTATTCGCTTTCCTTGATCCGCGCGCGACCGTGCTGGCCGGGCGGGTAGGGACGCTTTTCGAACGACTGATCCCCGCCGACGAGGTCGACGCCCAGGCGGCGTGACTTGCGGGTAGCCGGTCCGGTGTAACGAGCCATTAGTCAGATCCTCCCTAGTCCAGCCCTAGACCCTGCGCCGCTTGGGCGGACGGCAGCCGTTGTGCGGCTGCGGCGTGACGTCGGCGATGGCGCCGACCTCGAGGCCGGCGGCCTGCAGCGACCGGATAGCGGTCTCGCGGCCCGAACCCGGGCCCTTGACGAACACGTCGACCTTGCGCACGCCGTGCTCCTGCGCCTTGCGCGCGGCGTTCTCGGCGGCCAGCTGCGCGGCGAACGGCGTCGACTTGCGCGAGCCCTTGAAGCCGACGTGGCCCGACGACGCCCAGGCGATGACATTGCCCTGCGGATCGGTGATCGTCACGATCGTGTTGTTGAACGTGCTCTTGATGTGAGCGGCACCGTGCGGGACGTTCTTCTTTTCCCGGCGACGGGTCTTTTGGCCCTTCTTCGCAGTCGAAGAAGCTGACTTCTTTGCTTGCGGCATGCTTACCTGGCCTTCTTCTTGCCGGCGATGGTGCGCTTCGGACCCTTACGGGTGCGCGCGTTGGTCTTGGTTCGCTGGCCGCGCACCGGCAGGCCACGGCGGTGCCGCAGACCCTGGTAGCAGCCGATCTCGATCTTGCGGCGAATGTCGGCCTGCACCTCGCGGCGCAGATCACCCTCCACCTTGAGGTTGCCCTCGATGTAGTCGCGCAGCTGGGTCAGCTGATCGTCGGTGAGGTCCTTGGTGCGCTGGTCCTTGGAGATACCGGTCGCGGCCAGTATTTCGTTGGAGCGGGTACGGCCGATGCCGTAGATGTAGGTCAACGCGACCTCCATGCGCTTATCGCGCGGGAGGTCCACGCCCACGAGACGTGCCATCAGGCGGTGTTCCTTCTTCTCTGCGGAGGTCTGGTCCCGGTCCGTTCCCTTTCGGGGTCCGGCCTCCGAGCCGGACGTGGCTGAACGGCGTATCCGTTCAGTGGTACTGGGATTTCGTCATTCAGTTGTGACGCGGGTGAGGCGGTCTAGCCTTGCCTCTGCTTGTGACGCGGATCGGAGCAGATCACCATGACCCGCCCATGCCGGCGGATCACCCTGCACTTATCGCAAATGGGCTTGACGCTCGGGTTCACCTTCACGGCTGATTAGATCCTTTGTCTGTCAGTTCTTGATGGGCTACTTGTACCGGTAAACGATGCGGCCCCGAGTCAGGTCGTAGGGAGACAACTCCACCACAACGCGGTCCTCGGGCAGGATGCGGATGTAGTGCTGCCGCATCTTGCCGCTGATGTGGGCGAGAACCTTGTGCCCGTTCTCCAGCTCAATGCGGAACATCGCATTGGGCAGGGGTTCGACCACGCGACCCTCGACCTCGATGGCACCGTCTTTTTTGGCCATATCCTCCGTCGTTCCTAATGTTGGCGCCGTCGGCGCAGCTTCTGCCGACTACAGAACGTTTGCCGATGGTCGGAAATTCCGAGGATGGGCACGCAAGAGCCGGCGCGCCAGCCGCGCCGTTGGTCAATACTACCCGCTGTGCGGCCCTCCCCAAAATCGGCGAACCCGCTGCTCAGCCGAGGGAGCCTGACGGTTGGGCGGTATCCGTGCGGCGTCGGGCGCATACTTGTTCACGATGACCGGCCCCACCGCCCGCAAGCCCGTACTCCTCACCGTCGATGACGATCCCGCCGTATCCCGCGCCGTCGCGCGTGACCTGCGCAGACACTACGGCGACGGGTTCCGCGTGGTGCGCGCCGAAAGCGGCCCCGACGCGTTGGAGACGCTGAACCAGCTCAAGCTGCGCGGCGAAACCGTCGCGGTGTTCGTCGCCGACTACCGGATGCCGCAGATGAGCGGCATCGAGTTCCTCGAAGAGGCGATGGACATCTTCCCGATGGCCCGCCGGGTACTGCTGACCGCCTACGCCGACACCCACGCGGCCATCGACGCCATCAACGTCGTCGACCTGGACCACTATCTGCTCAAGCCGTGGGACCCGCCCGAAGAGAAGCTCTACCCCGTGCTGGATGCGCTGATCGAGGCCTGGCGCGAGACGGGCGACCGGGCCATCCCGCATACCAAGGTCATCGGGCATCGCTACAACGAGCGCACCTGGGAGGTGCGGCAGTTCCTCGCACGCAATCAACACTCGTTCCGCCCGTTCACCACCGACGACCCGAAGGGCAGACAACTGCTCGACGCCGCGGGAATCGACGAGTTCCACCTGCCGGTGGTCATCACCGAACAGGGCGAGACGCTCACCCAGCCCAGCGATGCGGAGCTGGCGGCGATGCTGGGCCTGTCGACCAACCCGGCGCTGGATCTGTACGACCTCGCGGTGATCGGCGGGGGCCCGGCCGGGCTGGCGGCCGCGGTGTACGGCGCGTCGGAGGGGCTCAAGACGGTCCTGATCGAAGAGGCCACCACCGGCGGCCAGGCGGGCCGCAGTTCGAAGATCGAGAATTACCTCGGCTTCCCGACCGGAATATCGGGTGCCGAACTCACCACGTCGGCGCGACTGCAGGCCGAGCGCTTCGGCGCCGAGGTCATCACTACGCGCAGGGCGGTGCGATTGCATGCCGACGACAGCGGATCGGCTCGCACCATCGAGTTCGACGGCGGGGAATCCATTGCCGCCCAAGCGGTCATCCTGGCCACCGGCGTCGACTATCGCCAGTTGCGCGGCGTACCCGGTTGCTGGGACGACCCCACCGACGGCGCCTGCAGCTATGTGGGCCGCGGCGTCTATTACGGCGCATCGGTGTCGGAGGCCGCCGAGTGCGAGAACGAGCACGTCTACATCGTCGGGGGCGCCAACTCGGCCGGGCAGGCGGCGATTTTCATGTCCGAGACGGCGAAATCGGTGACGCTGCTGGTCCGCGGGCCGTCGCTGGCGGCCTCGATGTCGCACTACCTCGTCGAACGGATCGAGAACAATCCGAAGATCTTCGTCCGCACCTGCACCGAGGTTCACGACACCGTCGGCGAGGACGGCCACCTGTCCCAACTCATCCTGATCGACCGCACGACCGGCGAGAACGATCGCGTCGACTGCGACCGGATGTGCTGCTTCATCGGCGCCGAACCACGCACCGACTGGTTGGACGTCGTCGCCAAGGACGACCACGGGTTCATCCTGTCCGGTCCCGACGTGACCAAGGTCGCCGGCTGGACGCTGGACCGTCCGCCGCACCATCTGGAAACAAGTGTGCCCGGCGTGTTTGTTGCAGGAGACGTGCGCTCCGAGTCGGCCAAACGGGTGGCGGCCGCCGTCGGCGAAGGGTCGATGGCCGTGATGCTGGTGCACCGGTATCTGGCCGAAGGGTAGGAGACACCATGGGCGACTCAGAGACCAGATGCCTTCCCGACGAACTGCGGACACTGTTCCTGTTCGAGGCGCTCGACGACCGTCAGTTGCAGGTGTTGTGCGACAACGGCCGCGTCGCCGTCTTCGAACCCGGTCCGATCTGCACCGAGGGCGACCCGGCCACCTGTTTCTACGTGCTTCTCGACGGCGAACTGGTGATGTCCAAACGCTCGGGCGGGGTGGACATCCAGACGTCGCGCACCTCCCAGCGGGGGGTGTACTGCGGCGCGTGGTCGGCATACGTGCCCGCCGAGGAGCACGTCTACGAGGCATCGGTGCGGGTGACGCGGCCGTCGCGGTTCTTCGTGCTCGACGCCGACGCGTTCGCCACGTTCATGCAGACCGAGTTCCCGATGGCCGTGCACCTGCTCGAAGGTCACCGGGTCGGCGGGCGCCGGCAGCGCGAGATCCTCGGACAGCGGGAGAAGTTGCTGGCGCTCGGCACCATCACCGCCGGCCTCACCCATCAGCTCAACAACCCGGCGGCGGCCGCCGCACGGGCGGTGGCCGACCTGCGCGAGGGCGTCGGCAAGATGCGACACAAGTTGGCGATGCTGGCCGACGGACGATTCGCCCCCGAGGCGATGCGGGTGCTGGTGAGCATGCAGGACGAGGTCGCCGAGCAGGTCGCCAAGTCCAAGGCGATGGAACTGACCGCGTTGGAGACCTCCGACCGCGAGGAACACATCGGCGATTGGCTCGAGGCCCACGGCATCGCCAGCGCCTGGGATTACGCGCCGACGTTCGTCGAGGCCGGCCTGGACGTCGACTGGCTGCAGCGACTGGAAGCCTCGGTCGACGCCGTGGAAAGCTCGGCCACGCTGCAGAGCGCGATCGGCTGGCTGAAGTACGCCATCGACACCGAACTTCGCATGAACGAGATCGCCGACGCCAGCAAGCGGATCTCGGGTCTGCTCGCCGGCGCCAAGCAGTACTCGCAGATGGATCGCGCCGAGTATCAGGTCTCCGACGTCCACGAATTGTTGTACAGCACGCTGAAAACGTTGTACGGCGACAAGATCGGCAACGACAAGCCCGTCAAGCTGGTGAAGGAATGGGACAAGTCGCTCCCGCCGATCGCCTGCTACCCGCGGGGTTTGAACGACGTGTGGGACATCATCATCGACAATGCGATCCAGGCGATGAACTACCA
The DNA here is from genome assembly GCF_053483675.1 of Mycolicibacterium sp. XJ1819. NCBI lineage: Bacteria > Bacillati > Actinomycetota > Actinomycetes > Mycobacteriales > Mycobacteriaceae > Mycobacterium > Mycolicibacterium sp. XJ1819. Next base: position 33,171 of record NZ_JBEFST010000011.1, read on the forward strand.
GGGCACGCTGACGATCCGGACGTCGCGAAAGAACGAGGACATGATCCGCATCGAGATCTGCGACGACGGACCGGGCATCTCCGAGGAGAACATCGACCGCATCTTCACCCCGTTCTTCACCACCAAACCGATCGACAAGGGCACCGGGCTGGGGTTGGACCTGGTGCGTCGCGTGGTGGTCGAAAAGCACCACGGCGACATCCAGGTTCAGTCGCAGCCCGGCGACACCCGGTTCACCGTCCTGCTGCCGGTGGTCGCCCCGACCCCGCAGGAATAGCGGCTACAGGGAGGTTGGCATCACCATGGCAAAACCCGACTTCGGTTCCTACGGCGTGTTCGGACATCACTCGCAGTGGCAGCGGTTGACTCCCGAAGAACTCAGGGCGATCGAAGACCTCGGCTACGGGGCGATCTGGGCGGGCGGCTCGCCTGCGGCCGAATTGTCTTGGGTGGAACCGCTTTTGGAGCCGACGACAAATCTGAAGCTGGCCACCGGCATCGTCAACATCTGGACGGCGGCCCCCGGCCGTGTCAGCGAGTCCTACCACCGCATCGAGCGGGCCTATCCGGGGCGCTTCGTGCTCGGGATCGGTGTCGGCCACCCCGAGGCGCACAATCAGTACACCAAGCCGTACGACGCGCTGCGCGACTATCTCGACAAACTCGACGAGTACGGCGTGCCGACGTCTCGGCGCGTGGTCGCCGCGCTGGGCCCGCGTGTGCTGAAGCTCGCCGCGAACCGCTCGGCGGGTGCACATCCGTACCTGACCACGCCGGAGCACACCGCCGGGGCGCGCGAGCTGATCGGCGCCGAGGCGTTTCTCGCGCCCGAACACAAGGCCTTGCTCACCACCGACGCCGGCAGGGCCCGCACCGTCGGGCGTAAGGCGCTCGACATCTACCTGAACCTGACGAACTACGTGAGCAACTGGAAACGCCTCGGCTTCACCGACGAGGACGTCGCGAAGCCCGGCAGCGATCGCCTCGTCGATGCGATGGTCGCCTACGGCACCGCCGATGCCGTCGCCGCCCGGTTGGCAGAACACCTCGACGCGGGCGCGGACCACGTGCCTGTGCAGGTGCTCACCTCACCTGACAAGCTGGTATCAGCACTGACCGAACTGGCCGGACCGCTCGGCCTGCACTGACCTGTCGACAGGGGATCCCATGACTGAGCTCAAGCCCGACTTCGGCCGCTTCGGCGTGTGGACGTTCGGGGTGGTCAAGCCCGAGCAGGCCGTCGAGATCGAGAAACTCGGGTACGGCGCGGTATGGATCGGCGGTTCGCCGGCCGGAGACCTCGACTACGTCGAGCCGATTCTGGAGGCCACCGAGACGCTGCAGGTCGCCACCGGGATCGTCAACGTGTGGACAGCGCCCGCCGACCAGGTCGCCGAGGCCTACCACCGCGTCGAGAACGCCTATCCGGGCCGGTTCGTGCTCGGCGTCGGCATCGGTCATCCCGAGCACACCGAGGAGTACCGCAAGCCATACGACGTGCTCGTCGAATACCTCGACGCGCTCGACGCGGCGAAGGTGCCGACCAGCAGGCGGGTGCTGGCCGCGCTGGGCCCCAAGGTGCTCAAGCTGTCGGCGCAGCGCAGCGCCGGGGCACATCCGTACCTGACCACCCCCCAGCACACCGGTGAGGCACGAAACCTCCTGGGGCCCACGGTATTTCTGGCTCCCGAACACAAGGTGGTGTTGGCCAGGGACGCCGACTCCGCACGTGAAGTCGGCCGCAAGGCCGTCGATTTCTACCTGAACCTGTCCAACTACCTCAACAACTGGAAGCGGCTGGGTTTCACCGACGAGGACCTCGCCAAGCCGGGCAGCGACCGGTTCATCGACGCGGTGGTCGCCCACGGCACCCCCGACGACATCGCCCACCAACTCAACGAGCACATCGCCGCGGGCGCCGACCACGTGACGATCCAGGTGCTCGGCGGGTGGGACAACCTGCTGCCGACGCTCGAGGAGCTTGCGGGCCCGCTCGGCCTGAGGGGCTGAATCGGTCAGCCGTAACCGGCGAGTCGCTGCAGCACGCTGAGGAACACCCGACGCTCGTCAGGCGAAAGCTTCTGCAGCCAGCGCTCTTCGCCGCGCTGGATGTCTTCCTGTATCGCCTCTTTGATGGCGCGCCCCTGTTCGGTGATCTCGAGCAGCCGTGCCCTGCGGTCCTCCGGGTCCGGTCGTCGCTCGATGTATCCGCGGGCCTGCAGTTCGTCGAGGATCGGGATGATCCTGGTCTTGTCGGCGCCGATCGCCTCCGCGAGTGCGGCCTGTGTGCGGATCGGCGAACTGTCCAGAGCAACCAGCACGCTGTACGCCCACATCGACAGCCCGTGTCGCTCGAGTACAGGCGCTTCTGCAGCCATCAATTCGCGCATCAGCGGCGCCATCATCGCCGCCAGATCGTGCCGCCTCGACCGTCGCACCATGACGCGATACTAGGCGTTGACTAATAATATGCATCAGCTTACCATAAGCAGATGCATATTAATTTATCGATCCTCCCGCTTCACCGCACCGCAGTGCTCGCCTCCGTCGACGTGGTCAATTCGGTCGGACCTGCCGATCTCGATCGGCCGACACCCTGCGCGGGTTGGGCGCTGGCCGACCTGCTCACGCACATGACCGCCCAGCACCGAGGGTTCGCCGCCGCTGCCCGCAGCCAAGGCGCCGATCTCGCCGCATGGGACGTTGCCGCCGTCGCGGACGCGGTGCTGGCCGATCCCGCGGGGAGCTATGCCGCTGCCGCCGCCGACGTCCTCGAGGCGTTCGACCGCGACGGAGTACTCGACTCCCCCTTCGCCCTGCCTGAATTCGGCCCTGACGCAAGCTTTCCCGGCTCGATGGGCCATCGGATTTCACTTCGTCGACTACGTCGTGCACGGCTGGGACGTCGCGCGCAGTCTCGGCGCGGCATTCGAGTTGCCCGACGACGTGGTGTCCGCCGCGCTGCCTCTGGCCCTCGCGGTTCCCGACGGCGACATCCGTGCCGCCGAGAACTCCCCGTTCGCCGCCGCCGTGTCCCCCGCCGACGGCGGCACCGCGCTGGATCGGATGCTCGCGCACCTCGGGCGCGCACCGTCGTGGCCGGGTGAAGCGCCACCGGCCGCGACCTGCGATTGAAGCAAATCGTCCGCTAGGGTCGATGCTCATGCGCTTGCTGGTCACCGGCGGCGCCGGGTTCATCGGCGCCAACTTCGTGCACACTGCCGTGCGCGAGCACCAGGTGACCGTTCTCGACGCGCTGACCTACGCGGGCAGCACGGAGTCACTGGCACCCGTCGCCGACGACATTCGTCTGGTGCAGGGCGACGTCACCGACGCCGAACTCGTCGGCAAGCTGGTCGCGGAGGCCGACGCCGTCGTGCACTTCGCCGCCGAGACTCACGTCGACAACGCGTTGGCCGAACCCGAACCGTTCCTGCGCTCCAACGTCATCGGCACCTTCACGGTGCTCGAGGCGGTGCGCACCCACGACGTGCGCCTGCACCACATCTCGACCGACGAGGTGTACGGCGATCTGGACCTGGGCACCGCGCAGCGGTTCACCGAATCGACCCCCTACAACCCGTCGAGCCCGTACTCGTCGACAAAGGCCGCCGCCGACATGATGGTGCGCGCGTGGGTGCGCTCTTACGGTGTGCGCGCGACGATTTCGAACTGCTCGAATAATTACGGCCCGTATCAACACGTCGAGAAGTTCATCCCGCGTCAGATCACCAATGTGCTCACCGGCCGACGCCCCAAGCTGTACGGCAGCGGTGCCAACGTGCGCGACTGGATCCACGTCCACGACCACAACAGCGCGGTCTGGCGCATCCTGATCGACGGTCAGATCGGCCGCACGTATCTGATCGGGGCGGACGGCGAACGCGACAACCTCTCGGTGATGCGTACGATCCTGCGACTGATGGACCGCGACCCCGACGACTTCGACCATGTGGTGGACCGTGCCGGCCACGATCTGCGCTACGCCATCGACCCGTCACCGCTGAATGACGAGCTGGGCTGGCGCCCCGATCACACCGACTTCGAGGACGGCCTGCGGGCCACCATCGAGTGGTATCGCACCAATGAATCATGGTGGGCCCCTTTGAAAGAGCGTGTCGAGTCCGGCTACCAGGAGCGCGGTCAGTGAGCTTTCGCGAACTGACCGTCCCCGGCGCATGGGAGATCACCCCGCAGGTACACTGCGACGCGCGGGGCGCCTTCTTCGAATGGTTCACCGACGCCGAGTTCAGCGCGCTGGCCGGTCACCGGTTCGACCTGCGCCAGGCCAACTGCTCGGTCTCGAAGGCCGGTGTGCTTCGCGGCCTGCATTTCGCGCAACTGCCACCCAGCCAGGCCAAGTACGTGACCTGCGTGCATGGTGAGGTGCTCGACGTGGTCGTCGACATCAGGGTCGGCTCACCGACTTTCGGACAGTGGGATTCGGTGCGCCTCGACGACCGTGACCGACGCTCGGTCTACCTCAGCGAAGGGCTGGGTCATGCTTTTCTTGCGCTGCAGGATGATTCGACGGTGATGTATCTGTGCTCTGCGCCGTATGCCCCGGAGCGCGAGCACGCCATCAACCCGCTCGATCCCGCGCTGGGGATCTCGTGGCCGGCCGTCGACGGGGGTCTGGTGCTGTCCGACCGCGACCGCGCGGCCCCGTCGCTGGCCGAGGTCCAGGCCGCGGGTCTGCTGCCGACGTGGGAGCAGACCCGGGCGTTCATCAGCGAGCTGCGCCCCGCCCCCCCGGGCGCGAACGTGCATTACCGCTCGAAAAATCCGCGAAATTTCGAGCGGTAATGCACGTTCGGCGTCAGATGGTGGGCGCCAGACACCGCGGCAGGAACGCCCGCAGCAGCCCCTCGTCGCCGCCGTCCTCTTCCCGGCCGGGCTCGGCGAGCAGGCTGAAGCTGAATCTGGTGACCAAGTGCGCCAAGGTGTCGACGGGGACGTCGTCGCGCACTTCACCGGCGGCGACCGCCGCGCCCAGACGTCGACCCAACCCCTGGGTCATCCGTGCCCGCCAGGCCTCCGACCGCTCTGCGATGCGTAGCGCGCGGTGATCGTCACCATCGGCGAGCAACCGCATCGACGGTGACGCCCGGCAGAACTCGATCGCGGTGAGCATCGCGTTGGTCAACTGTGCGATGAAGGGCTCGTCGGTGTCGAAGCAGCGGCTACTCGCCGCGATCGCTTCGGCCTCCGCGCGCATGAAGCAGGCCTCCAGCACCGCGTCCTTGGTGGGGAAATAGGAGTACACGGTCCTGCGGTGAACGCCCGCGCGGTTGGCGACGTCGCTCATCCGGGTGCGCCGCACCCCAAGGTCGGCGTAGCAGGCCTCGGCGGCGTCGAGCAGTCGGTCGCGCGCCTGCTGTTCGCTGCCGGGCAGGTCCGCACCCCACGGCGGTGCCCGCCGACCGGTCGCGTCCACGCTCATGATCCGCACTTTAGCGGCAGGTTCGGCCCGACAACCACAAATAATGATCTTTTGTGGTTTCAACCACAAAACGCGTCTGTTTGTGTAAATTCGCGCTGAGCTGCCACCGCGGAGAGGAACCTCGAACGTGTCGACCACCGCCCCTCATGACGACCTGACGATCGACGTGGACCATCACTCGTCCCACTTCCGCGAACACAACTACGAGATCTACGAACAGTTACGGCAGCGCTGCCCGGTTGCCCACTCCAACGCATGGGGTGGCTTCTGGCTGCTGGTGAACTACGACGACATCTACGCAGCCGAACAGGACACCGAGACGTTTAGTTCCGCACCGGCGAAACAGATTCCGTCTGCGGGCACACCGGACCCGTTCGTCCCCATCGACACCGACCCGCCTCTGTTGCAGGAATACCGCAAGATCACGTTGCCCTGGTTTTCGCCGACAGCGGCCAAGCGCGCCGAAGCCGACATCCGCCGGTTGGCCACCGAACTGATCGACGAGTTCATCGAAGGCGGGCAGGCCGACATCGTCGGTCAGTTCACCACGCCACTGCCGGCCATCTGGATCCTGCGCCTGCTCGGCTTCGACGACACCCACTGGGCCGACTGGGTGGACTGGATCCACGCCGTGGTGCACGACCGCTCGTCGGACACCGAGAAAGCAGCGGCCGGCGTCGCCAACATCTATTCGAGCATCATCGCCGAAGTGCAGCGGCGTCGCACCGACGGCTTCGGCGATGACCTGCTCAGCGTGATCATGCAGGGCCTGGTCAACGGGGAACCGCTACGCGACGAACAGGTCATCGGCTATGCGTTCATGATGTTGCTCGGCGGGATGGACACCACCAGCGGGCTCACCGGGAACGCGCTGGTCCAACTGGACCGACACCCCGAACTGCGTGCGCGACTGATCCGTGAGCCCGAGATTCTGCCGAGAGCCACCGAGGAGTTCTTGCGCCACGACACCCCTGTGCAGGGCGAAGCGCGGGTGGTCACCACGGACTGCGAGTTCAGGGGGCAGCAACTGCGTGCCGGCGACCGGGTGATGCTGATGCTGGCCGCCGCCAACCGCGATCCCGAGGCGTTCGACGATCCGACCCGGTTGGACTTCGACCGCAGCCCGAACCGCCACCTGGCCTTCGGCGTCGGGCCGCACCGCTGCCTGGGCTCCAACTTCGCCCGGGTGATGTTCCAGGTGATGATCTCCGAGATTCTCACCCGGCTGCCGGACTACTCGATATGCGGTGAAGTCGCGCGATTCGCCGACGCCGGCGACGTCTACGCCGTGCGCAGCCTGCCCATCCGGTTCACCCCCGGGACGCGATTGTCACCCCGCTGAACTTGGCGTCGCGAACGTTCATTACCGCGCGAAGAATCCGCGAAAAGTCGAGCGGTAATCAACGTTCGGCGGTCAGGTACTGAAATTGGCGAGGCCCCCGATCTTGCCAAGCCGCTCGCTCCATTACTAGGATATCCAAGTATCTAATAGTGAAGGGCACGCTCATGACCACGCAGATTCCCCACCTCATCAACGGGCAGCGCACCACCGGAGGCTCCACGCGCACCGCCGACGTGATGAACCCGAGCACCGGCCAAGTGCAGGCCAAGGTGTCACTGGCGTCGGCCGCCGACGTCGACGCCGCGGTCGCCGGGGCCGTGGCGGCCCAGAAGGATTGGGCGGCGTGGAACCCGCAACGACGCGCGCGGGTGATGATGAAGTTCATCGACCTGGTGAACCAGCACATCGACGAGTTGGCCGAGCTTCTGTCACTGGAACACGGCAAGACGCTGGCCGACTCCCGCGGTGACGTGCAGCGCGGCATCGAGGTCATCGAGTTCTCCATCGGGATCCCGCATCTGATGAAGGGTGAGTACACCGAGGGCGCGGGTCCCGGCATCGACGTGTACTCGCTGCGCCAGCCGCTGGGCGTGGTCGCCGGGATCACCCCGTTCAACTTCCCCGCGATGATTCCGCTGTGGAAGGCCGGCCCGGCGCTCGCGTGCGGAAACGCGTTCATCCTCAAGCCTTCCGAGCGTGACCCGTCAGTGCCGTTGCGGCTCGGCGAGCTGTTCCTCGAGGCCGGCCTGCCGCCAGGAGTCTTCCAGGTGGTGCACGGCGACAAGGAAGCCGTCGACGCCATCCTCGAGCACCCCGCCATCGAGGCCGTCGGCTTCGTCGGCAGCTCCGACATCGCGCAGTACATCTACGCGGGCGCGGCCGCCAACGGGAAGCGTTCGCAATGCTTCGGCGGTGCGAAGAACCACATGATCGTGATGCCCGACGCCGATCTGGACCAGGCCGTCGACGCCTTGATCGGCGCGGGCTACGGCAGCGCCGGCGAACGTTGCATGGCGATCAGCGTCGCCGTGCCGGTCGGCGAGGAGACCGCGGATCGGTTGCGCGCCAGGCTCGTCGAGCGGGTCAACAACCTGCGGGTCGGCCACAGCCTGGACCCGAAGGCCGACTACGGGCCGTTGGTCACCGAGGCGGCGCTGCAGCGGGTCCACGACTACATCGCCCAGGGCGTGGACGCCGGGGCCGAGATCGTGGTCGACGGACGCGAACGCACCAGCGACGAACTGCAGTTCGGTGACGACAGCCTGGAAAGCGGCTACTTCATCGGGCCCACGCTGTTCGACCGCGTGACCCCGGAGATGTCGATCTACCGCGACGAGATCTTCGGCCCGGTGCTGTGCATCGTGCGCGCCCACGATTACGAAGAGGCACTGCGGCTGCCGACAGAACACGAATACGGCAACGGCGTGGCGATCTTCACCCGCGACGGTGACGCCGCGCGCGACTTCGTGTCGCGTGTGCAGGTCGGCATGGTCGGCGTCAACGTGCCGATCCCGGTGCCGGTGGCCTACCACACCTTCGGCGGTTGGAAGCGCTCCGGCTTCGGCGACCTCAACCAGCACGGGCCGCACTCGATCCTGTTCTACACCAAGACCAAGACCGTCACCTCGCGGTGGCCGTCGGGCATCAAGGACGGCGCGGAGTTCGTCCTGCCCACCATGAAGTAGATGGACTACTTCGGGTTCGACGACGACGAGCGCGTGATCGCCGAGACGGCGGCCGCGTTCGCCGAGAAGCGGCTCGCGCCACACGCTTTGGAGTGGGATGAGACCAAGCACTTCCCCACCGACGTGTTGCGTGAGGCCGCCGAACTCGGCATGGCGGCGATCTACTGCCGCGACGACGTCGGCGGTAGCGAGTTGCGCCGGCTCGACGCCGTGCGGATCTTCGAACATCTGGCCACCGCCGACCCCAGCGTCGCGGCGTTCCTGTCGATCCACAACATGTGCGCGTGGATGGTCGACACGTTCGGCACCGGTGAGCAACGCAAGTCCTGGGTGCCGCGGCTGGCGTCGATGGAGGCGATCGCCAGTTACTGCCTGACCGAACCCGGCGCCGGCTCCGACGCCGGGGCGCTGCGCACCAGGGCGGTGCGCGACGGTCAGGACTACGTGCTCGACGGCGTCAAGCAGTTCATCTCCGGGGCCGGGTCGTCGGATGTGTATGTGGTGATGGCCCGCACCGGTGACGACGGACCGCGCGGGATTTCGACGTTCCTGGTCGAAAAGGACATGCCCGGGCTGAGTTTCGGTGCCGACGAGGCGAAGATGGGCTGGAACGCACAGCCGACCGCCCAGGTGATCCTGGAAGGTGTTCGGGTGCCGGCCGACGCGATGCTCGGCGGCGCCGACGGTGAGGGCACAGGTTTCGCCATCGCGATGAACGGGCTCAACGGCGGTCGGATCAACATCGCCGCGTGCTCCCTCGGCGGTGCGCAGGCCGCCCATGACAAGGCGGCGCACTATCTCGCCGACCGCGAGGCCTTCGGCGGGTCATTACTCGACGAGCCCACCATCCGGTTCACGCTCGCCGACATGGCCACCGCGCTGCAGACCTCCCGCACCCTGTTGTGGCGCGCCGCAACGGCATTGGACGACAACCACCCCGAAAAGGTGGAATTGTGCGCGATGGCGAAACGCTACGTCACCGACAGTTGCTTCGAGGTCGCCGACCAGGCGTTGCAGCTCCATGGCGGTTACGGGTACCTGCGCGAGTACGGGTTGGAAAAGATCGTCCGTGACCTGCGGGTGCACCGCATCCTCGAGGGAACCAACGAAATCATGCGCGTGGTCATCGGTCGGGCCGAAGCGGCCCGGGCCCGCGCGTCCGCATAGAGCAGGGAGATCACATGGCTACGGTCGCGTTTCTGGGGTTGGGCCACATGGGCGGGCCGATGGCGGCGAATCTCGTCGCCGCGGGACACACCGTGCGCGGGTTCGATCCCGTCGCCGACCTCAAGGACGCGGCTGCCGAAAAGGGCGCACAGGTCTTCGGCAGCGGCGCGGAAGCCGTCTCCGGAGCCGAAGTCGTCATCACCTCACTTCCCAACGGCGACGTGGTGAAATCCTGTTACGCCGAAGTGCTGCCCGCCGCCGCTGACAGCGCGTTGTTCATCGACACCTCCACGATCTCCGTCGACGACGCCCGCACCGTCCACAAGCAGGCCGGCGATCGTGGGTTCGCCCAACTCGACGCACCGGTTTCGGGCGGGGTGAAGGGTGCGACAGCAGGCACGTTGGCGTTCATGGTCGGCGGCGAGGATGCCGCGGTCGAGCGGGCCCGTCCGGTGCTGGAACCGTTGGCGGGCAAGATCATCCACTGTGGCGCCTCCGGCACGGGCCAGGCGGCGAAACTGTGCAACAACATGGTGCTCGCGGTGCAGCAGATCGCGGTCGGCGAGGCGTTCGTGCTGGCCGAGAAGCTCGGCCTGTCGGCCCAGTCGCTGTTCGACGTGATCACCGGTGCGACGGGCAACTGCTGGGCCGTGCACACCAATTGCCCGGTGCCCGGCCCGGTTCCCACGTCTCCGGCCAACAACGATTTCAAGCCCGGCTTCGCGACCGCGCTGATGAACAAGGACCTGGGTCTGGCGATGGCCGCGGTCGCGTCGACGAGTTCGCAGGCCCCGCTGGGCACCCACGCCGCCGAGATCTACGCGAAGTTCGCCGAAGCCCACGCCGACAAGGACTTCAGCGCGGTCATCGAATTACTGCGCGGCTGATCCGCAGGCCCTGTTGTCGCGAAACGTACGTTAGCGTGCCCGCTACTCGCACTTTCCCTCGATAACGTACGGTTCACGAACCGGGCTACGCCGCCGTCGGCTTGTGGCTCTTCCACCAGTTCGCATGCAGCCGTCGACATTCCGCCACGCGCAGCGGATCTGCGCCGCCGAAGTCCGGCCGCACCGCCACCGCCGTCGGGATGTCGGGAGTGCCTTCGCCGGTGATGACGACGGTGGCCAGGCCCGCGGTGGTCGCCGCGCGCAGCCCCGACGCCGAACCGCTGATCGCGAGCGCGTCCGCGGCATTGCGGCCCAACTCCCACAGGGCGTGCCGGTGCGCGTCGGCGTCGGGCATCGTCTTCTCGACGTCCTCGGCGGTCACCACGGTCTCGACAACTCCCTCGCCGGCCAGCTGGCGCACCAAGGGCTCGGCCCAACTGCGTCGGCCGTTCGTCACCACCGCGACCTGCACGCCCGCGGCATACGCGTCCGTGAGCAGGTCGACCAGCCCGGGCCGCGGGGCGAGATCGCGCTCCAGGACAAGCTCGTCGAACATCATCGTCTTGGTGTTGTAGACATCGTCGGCCAGCAGGGCGGTCAGCACGTCGGACTCGGTGCCCACGCACCGCTTGCGCAGTTCGGCCGCGACCCGCTGCCGCTCATCGGTCAGCGCCAGCAGCTGGCGGTAGCGCGTCACCGACCACTCGAAGTCCAGGCCGTGGGCGGCGAAGGCGGCGTTGTAGGCCACCCGGTGGCCGTCGCACTCGATGTCGGTCAGCGCATCGAGATCGAAGATGACCGCCCGCAGCGGACTGTCACCCCCGGCCGGTACCGCGTTGTCCCACCAGAAGCGTCCGGCGCGCCACGTCTTGTCCTGCGTTGAAGGCATGGAACAAGGGTGTCGCAAGTCACAGCCCCGCGCCTCCCCCGCAGGGGGGATAACCATGGCCAAGTTGCGCGGCCCCCGCCTGTCTCGGCAATAAGGTGGTGGCATGACGGCAACCGCCCAGCCCGTACGAATCGTGCTGGTAGATGACCACGAAATGGTCATCGAGGGCCTCAAGGCCATGCTGGCCGCGTTCGAGGACCGGGTCGCCGTGGTCGGCCAGGCCGTCGGTGCTGAGCGCGCGCTCAGCGTGGTCGACGAACTGAACCCCGACATCGTGCTCTGCGACGTCCGGATGCAGGGCTTCAGCGGGCTGGATCTGTGCCGTGAGCTTCGCGAGCGCCACCCCGATCGCAAGGTCGTGATGCTGTCGGTCTACGACGACGAGCAGTACCTGTTCCAGGCGCTGCGCATCGGCGCGTGCGGGTACCTGCTCAAGAGCATCAGCAGCGACGAGTTGGTACGTCAGTTGGAGTTCGTCAACCAGGGGCAGACGGCCATCGACCCCGAGATGGCGGCGCGGGCCGTCGACACCGCGGCCCGAATCCAGCGCGACGAGTTCTGGCCGGGGGCCCGACAGGGCCTGACACAGCGGGAGAGCGAGATCCTGTCGTTCGTCGTCAACGGGCTGTCCAACCGGGCCATCGCCACCAAGCTGGTGATCGGTGAGGAGACCGTCAAGAGCCACCTGAGCTCGATCTACCGCAAGCTGGGCGTCAGCGACCGCACCGGCGCCGTCGCGACCGCCCTTCGCGAAGGCATTTACCAATGACGGCCCCCCGCCCGCCCAGCGCCGTACACGACCTCAGCCAGTACGCGCTGGCCGCCGACCGCGAGTTGGCCCTGCTGCGCGAGCTGATCCAGGCCGCCTCGAAGGGCCCGGGCGTCGAACCGCTGGCCGCCGCCGCCGCGCGGATGATCACCGCCGCCACCGCCAGCGACGTGTGCTTCGTGCACGTGCTCGACGACTCCGACCGGTCGCTGACGCTGGCCGGCGCCACCCCGCCCTTCGACGCCGAGGTCGGCAAGATCCGACTTCCGTTGGGACAGGGCGTCTCCGGCTGGGTGGCCAGCCACCGCGAACCCGTCGTGATCACCCAGGACAAGGAGGACGACCCGCGCTACATGCCGTTCCAGTCGCTGCGCGGTTCGGACTTCACCTCGATGGTGTCGGTGCCGATGGAGACCGACCCGGGCGGGCTGGTCGGCGTGCTCAACGTGCACACCGTCGAGCGACGCGAGTTCACCGAGCGCGACGTGGAGTTGCTGCTGGTGATCGGCAGGCTGATCGCCGGTGCGATGCACCAGGCCCGGCTGCACCGCCAACTGGTCGCCCGCGAACGCGCCCACGAGGTGTTCGTCGAGCAGGTGATCGAGGCCCAGGAACTCGAACGCCGCCGCCTGGCGGCCGACATCCACGACGGCATCTCCCAACGGCTCGTCACGCTGTCCTACCGGCTGGACGCCGCGACACGGTCGACGGATCCCGCCGCGGCCGCCGAACAACTCGGCATGGCCCGCGAACTGGTCGACCTGACGTTGCAGGAGGCGCGCGCGGCGATCAGCGGCCTGCGGCCCCCGGTGCTCGACGACCTCGGACTCGCGGGCGGGCTGGCCAGCCTGGCGCGCTCGATTCCACAGATCGGCATCGAGATCGACCTGGAGGAGACGCGCCTGCCCGACCACATCGAGCTGGCGTTGTACCGCATCGCGCAGGAATGCCTGCAGAACGTCGTCAAGCACGCCGACGCCAACTCCGCACGACTGGTCTTCGCCGTCGACGCCAAGGACTCCGGTGATGTCGCCCGCCTCGAAATCGTCGACGACGGCGTGGGTTTCGACACGTTCGAGCATCCGCTCGGCAGCGACGAGATGGGCGGCTACGGGCTGTTGTCGATGGCCGAACGCGCCGAGATCGTCGGGGGCCGGCTTTTCATCCGCTCCCGCCCCGGCGCGGGCACCGCGGTCACCGCGACGATCCCGCTGCCGTCGGCGGTCACGCCCTGACGCCGGATCACCAGTTCAGAAGTCTCCGGAATTGCGTCGCAGCGTCTCGATGGAGTCGGCCAGCGCCTTGGACTCCGCCGCCGACATGCCGATGTCGGCGAACACCTCGTTGTTGAGGGTGACGGTGGCGTCCTCGACCGTCGAGCGGCCGAGCGTGGTGATCTGCACCAGCGTCGTGCGCCCGTCGGTGGGATGCGGCATCCGCTTGACCAGACCGTCGGCCTCGAGCCGCCGAATCGCATGGGTGACGCTGGTGACGTGCACCTGCAGCCGGTCGGAGGCCTTGGTGATCGGCAGCGCCCCGGTGCGGCTGAACGCCAGCAACCGCAGCAGCTCGTAACGGGAAAAGCTCAGGTCGTACGGGCGCAGCGCGTTCTCGACACGGGCCAGCAGAATCTGGTGCGCCCGCATGACCGAGGTCACCGCGACCATGCCGTCGGCGACGTCGCCCCATCCGGAACGTTCCCAGTTCGCGCGCGCCACCTCGATCGGGTCGCGCTTGTCCGGCGACGACGGTTGTTCGGGCATGCCCTTTCATACCGCATACCGCGGCGTGGCCCGCCGATTTCAGTCCAACGCCGCCAGTATCACGCGGGTGGACCGGCGGCTGCCCACGGTGATACGCACGCCGCCGTCGGCATAGTGGCGCACCTGCAATCCGGTGCCGTCGAACACCTCTCGCCACGGCTTGCCCTGCGCAGGCAGGTACACGAAATTCGCCTGGCCCTCGGTGCTGTAGATCCCCATCGAGCGCAGCCGCATCCGCAGGTATCGCCGCTCGGTACAAATCATCCGGATCCGTTGTCGCAATTCGGCTTCGGCGGCGTAGGAGGCCACCACCGCCGCCAAGCTGGTGCTGGGCGCGCCGAACGGCAGCTGCATGGTCCACAGCTTGCGGGCCAGATCCGGTGCGCACAGTCCGTAGCCGATACGCAGCCCGGCCAGCCCGTAGGCCTTCGAGAAGGTCCGCACCACCACGACATTCGGATGGTCAGCGATCAGCCGTAGGGCATCGAGGCGCTGCTCGGGCGCCAGGAATTCGACATACGCCTCGTCGAGCACCACGAGGGTCTCCGCCGGTACCCGCTGCAGAAACCGCGCGACCTCGGCGACCGGTTCGACGGTGCCCGTCGGGTTGTGCGGGCGGCACAACACCACCACCCGCGCCTGGGCGGCCGCGTCGGCCATCGCGTGAAGGTCGTGGTGGCCGTGGGTGTCCAGTGGGACGGTGACCGAACGCAACCGCGCCAGTTGCGCGAAGATCGGATACCCGTCGAACGTCGGCGACGTCGTCACCATCGCCTCGCCCGGGCTCGTCGTCGCACTGAGCACCTGCATGATCACGCCCGTCGCACCCGCACCGACGACGACCTGCCCTTCGGGCCCGCCGAGGTGCCCGGCGATCACCGCGCGCAACCGTTCGGGCAGCAACTGCGGATAGCGGTTGGCCGCCGCCACGGCTGCGGTCAATGCGGACTGGACCGCGGGCAGCGGCGCAAACGGGTTCTCGTTGAGCGACAGCGCGAGTGGATCCATCGAATCGGTCGCAGTGTCGTCGTCGAGCGCGGTGTGTGTCGGCGTGGCCATCAGTCGCGACCGCCCCATCGCACCGCCGCGGCACCCGCGAAGTCCCCGGCGTGGGCGAATGCCGCCATCAGCACCACATCACCCTTTTGCAGCGTGCCCTGACCGATGGCCCGGTCGAGGTTGACGGGTATCCCCGCGGCGAACAGGTTTCCGCACTCGTCGAACGTGTCGACGTGGCGCTCTTTGGGAAGTTCGAGCGCCTCGCGCCAGTTCCGCAAAAAGACCCGGTTCGGCTGATTGGTGACGAACACATCAAGATCTCTGGGCCGCAAATTGATTCGGTCGCATACCGCATACGACACTTCGGGGACCTGACGGTTGCCGCGGGCGAGCACCTTGGTGATCTTGCTCTCGGTGAACCCGATGCAGCCCTCGCCGGGGCCTGGCTGCCACCACTTGCGCGGCGGGTCGACGGCGATGGTCATGTCGCCTGCGAACTCGCCGTACGTGCGGCATTCGATGTCGAGGATCGGTGACGTGTCCGAGACCGCGACCAGTCCGACGGCCGCACCATCTCCTGGCACCGCGGCCTGGGCCTTGCGGCGCACCCCCGGCTGGTCGAACACCTGCCCCGCGGCGTTCTGCGCGACGGCGATCAGCGCCGTTTCGCCCTCCCCGGCCGCGAGCAGGCTGCGGGCCACCTTCATCCCGAGCACGAACGCCGCGCAGCCGCCGTTGTGCAGGTCGAGCACCCAGTTCGGTTTCAAACCGAGGCGATGCGCCATGCCCCCGCCCCCGCCGTAGAACGGCATATCGGGCATCTGGGTGTGGGTGATGAGGACGTCGACGTCGGCGATGGCATCGTGACCGTGGCGTTCGACCAGCCCCGCCGCGGCCCGCTCGATCATGTCGATCGCGGTCTCGTCCTCGGCGACGTGGTGGCGAAACGTCGGCGCCCGGAACATCACGTTGTCGCGTAGGTCGTCGGACTCGGCGAACTGCGCGTAGTACTCGGCGCCGATCGGTTCACCGGGCAGATACGTCGACACGTCGATCAGGCTGACCGGTGTCTGCTTGCTCATGTCACCCTCACTTCATCCAGTCCGGTTTGACCGGAAGCCCGTTGCGACAGCGGTATTCGGCGATCGCCTTGAGGTTCTTCAGTTCCAGCAGATGACCCGCGCCGAACATGTCCCAGAAGTCTCCGACCCACACCGGTCGGCTCGGCGGCGCCGTCTCCGGATAGGGGTTGCGGTCGTAGAACGGGTGGTGGCAGTTGGTCCACAGCACCACCGAGCCCGGCTTGTCGAACACCACCTGGGCGTCGACGACGCGCATCAAATAGATCATCCACAGGTGCCCGCCCTGATCCCACGCACAGTGGTAATCGACCGTGCGAGCCTGCGCATTGGCGACGGTGCGGGTATAGATCGGGCTGCCCGACGGGCCGCCGAGTTTGTCGTAGGCCACCCACAGCCCCGGTTCCTCCGTCGTGGTGAAGCCGCGCAGGCTGTAGGTCCACTCCTCGAGGCATCGGGTGTCGGCCAGATAGTCGAAGAGCTCACCGGGTGGGCAGTCGATGTAGTCGTTGACGGTGCAGTAGGTGCCGAACACCTCGTCGTGCGGATACACCGACCGCATCATCTCCATGACGATCGGGGTGGCCTTCTCCCGCGGCGAGGTTTCCACGCGGATGAGCCCGTCGATCGGATCGGGGCTGCCACGGTGGGCGGTGATGTCGTCAAGTGCGGGCAGCGACATGGGCTCTGCTCTCCTTCGTCGGAATCTTCTCTGGGGTGAGAAACGCTGCGAACGGGGGGATTTCGTCGGCCGAGCATTCGACGCTGATCACCGCAGGCCCGTCGGTGTGCAGCGCGGCGGCCAGCGCTCGCGACAGTTCGTCGACATCGTCGACGTCGACGGCGGCCAGGCCGGGGAACATCGCGGCCAGCCCCGCACCCAACCGACTGGGCCCGAACCGGTTGTAGCTGTAGCGGCCGCCGTAGAACAACTGCTCGCGGGTCACGCACATCGCGTGCGCGTGGTTGTCGAACAGCAAAAACGTGATCGGCAGCCGGTACTGCAGCGCGGTGTGGATCTCCATGCCGTGCATCAGAAACGAGCCGTCCCCGGCGATGACCACACTGCGTCGCGCCCGCCCGAACGCCATGCCGATCGCGGCACCGAAGCTGTAGCCCATCCCGCCCATGCCCAGCGCCACCAGGAACCGGCCACCGCGGCGCACCGGCAGGTGGTGAATTGCCGATGCCCCGATGTTGCCCGCGTCGACCACGATGTCGATCTCGTCGGGCAGCACGCGGTCGAGCACCGTCATCGCGTCGCGGTACCGCACACCCGGCCCGTCGTCGGCGGGCGGCCGCAATTCGGTGTGCGACACGCCGTCGGGCACCCGCACACCGGTCGGGCGACCCGGGCCGGACAGCTGCGCGCACAGCAGCGACAGGGAGCCGCGCAGATCGTCGGTGTGCACGTGTGTGCAGGGCAGATACGGCGGCGCGGACCCGATCGACATGAGCCGAACCGAGGCCAGCGCGGCGTCCAGGCCGGCGCGGGCCGTGACGGTCAGCCGCGTGCCGACCAGCAGGCACACGGCGCTGTCGGCGATGGCAGGCGCGACGCCGGGATGCCCCATCACCCCGGTCACCCCGAGCGCGGACGACGACCCCATCCCCGGGGTGCCCGCGACGTCTTTCGCGTCGGGCACGCACGCCACCCGGGCTCGCAACAGCGCCCGCAACCGCTCGAGCTCGGCGCGGGCGTCGCTCCTCGCGACCTGCTCGCCGGCGATCAGGGTCACGGGCCCGCAGACGCGCCGCAGGGCGTGCGCGAGCGGATGGGGGTCGCCGATCTGCGTCCCGGACGGCCCGCGGCTGCCGTTGACCCCGACGGCGACGGTGGCCTGCTGAATATCCTTGGGTAGCAACAATACTGCCGGACCACCGGTGTGCGCGGCGGCGACGGCTTCCGGCAGCGCCGCGACGATGTCGTCGGGACGCACCACTCGCCTGCAGTACACCGACACCGCCGAGAACAGCGCGTGCCCGTCGAGTGCGCCGTTGCGGCCACTGGTGTCCTGGAAGGCCCCGCGGCCGTCGAGGCCGGTGGGAGGCTGGCCGATCAGGGCCAGCACCGGCACCCGACTGGCCAACGCCTCGGCCAGGCCGGGCACCGTGTTCAGGCAGCCGCCACCCGACGTCGCGACCACCACGCCCAGCCCGGCGCCGCTGCGGCTGTATCCGTCGGCCATTGTCGCCGCGGAGAACTCGTGCTTGGCCAGTACCGCGGTGAGGTCCTCGCGCAAAAACGCCGCGTCGTAGAGGTCCTCGATGTTGGCGCCGTCGACGCCGAACACGTGGCGTACCCCGATCGTCGCGAGGTACTCGACGATGTAGTCCACCACCCGGTGACTGCCGGCCATAACAGTGACACGTCGGGCAGCGCCATCCGGTTCACCGGATCACAGGGTCCGCTCCAACAGCACCTGCCCGGAGTCGGGCGAAACCAGTTGCACAGCAGCGATTTCGTCCATCTGCATCGGGGTGTTCGCGCTGGGCAGTGCGGTGGCGCCGGACAGCCCCAGCCACGTCGCGATCTGGTTGCGGCTGCCGTCGCGGCCCACCACCACCATGGCGAGGTTCTGCGGCGGGGCGTCGCGCCGGCCCCAGTCGCCGTAGGTGCACGCCATGTCGATGCGGGTGCCCCAGCCGAACCCGGACATCGTGATCGTGGCGTTGATCGGTGTCTGCGCGACCTTGGCCATCTCCAGTTGCTGACCCGAGGCCTGCGGCACGGCGGTGTGCAGCCCGAAGGTCTGCGGCCGGACCACGACGACCAGACCGATCGCGAGCAGCGCAGCAGCCAGAGCGACGGCCGCCGAGTTGATCCAGCGGGTACGGCGTCGTTGTGCTGCGGCCTTGCGCAGCACCGAGGCCAGCAGCTGTGGGGGCGGTTGGTCGTCGGCGGTTTCCGCGGCTTCGAATTCGTCGGGGTCGACCTGGGCCAGCAGGGCCGGCATACCGCTCAGTTCCGCGACGGCCGCGCGGCATTGCGGGCACGTCGTCAGGTGCGATTCGTACTCGCGGCGCTCGTCGCTGGACAGGGCGCCCAGCACGTAGGCGGCGTCCCAGGTGCGGTAGCGGTCGTCGGCCGAGGGTTCGGGGCCGTCGGGCAGGCCGGGGCGGGTCAACGTGTCACCCCCATCTCCTGCAACTCGAGCCGAAGGGCGCGGATCCCGTAGTGCAACCGGGACTTCACCGTGCCCTCGGCGATCTGCAGATCGGTCGCGATCTGCGCCGTCGTCCACCCGCGGTAGTACGCCCGCTGGATCACCGCCCGGTGGTCCTCAGACAGCCGGGCGATGGCTTCGCCGAGCAACATTCGGTCCAGTGCCGTGTTCACCTCGTCGGGTCCGGCACGATCCGCCGCCTGCTCGATGTCCGGGGTGCCGGACTCGTTGCGGAATCTCGCGCTGCGCCTCTCGTCGATGACGAGGTTACGCGCGACGGTGAACAGCCACGCCCGTGCGGACCTCTCACTGTCCTCGGTCACCTCGGGATGGCGCCAAGCACGCAACAGCGTCTCTTGCACGACATCCTCCGCCCGAGCCGTATCGCCGGTCAATCGCACGGCATAGCGCCAGAGCGCCGCGGCGTGCTCGTCGTAGAGCACCCGCATGACCGCGGATTCCGGGTCGTCCAATATCAACCTCCGCTATTGATACGAGGTTGTCGGTCGTCAAGTTCACCCGCCGCCTGCGGCACCCGACCGCCGGGCAAACTCAGCGGGTGAGGATGCGAGGTCCGTCGTCGGTGACGGCGACGGTGTGCTCCCAGTGTGCAGCGCGCGAACCGTCGGCGGTGACGACGGTCCACTCATCTTCGAGCACAACGGTTTTGGTGGTGCCCAGCGTGAGCATCGGTTCGATCGCCAACACCGACCCCGACGCGAGGTGGGGGCCGCGGCCCGGTGCGCCCTCGTTGGGCAGGAACGGGTCCATGTGCATCTGCCTGCCGATGCCGTGACCGCCGTAACCGGCGACGATGCCGAACTTGCGGTCGTAGCGGGCCTCGGCGGCGCGCGCCGCGGATTCGATGGCGTGCGAGACGTCGGTGAGCCGGTTGCCGGGCAGCATCGCGGCGATGCCGGCCTCCATCGATTCCCGGGTCGCGGCCGACAGCGCTTCGTCGACGGGGATCAGCGTGCCGACACCGAAGGTGACCGCCGAGTCGCCGTGCCAACCGTCCAGAATCGCGCCGCAGTCGATCGACACCAGATCGCCGGCGGCCAGGATCTCGTCGACCGCGGGGATGCCGTGCACGACGCGGTCGTTGACCGAGGAGCAGATGCTGGCCGGAAATCCGTGGTAGCCGAGGAACGACGGAACCCCGCCGCCGTCGCGGATGACCGATTCGGCGATCTCGTCCAACGCCAGCGTGGACACCCCGGGTACGGCGGCCTCGTGCACGGCCTTCAGCGCCGCTGCCACCAAAGCCCCCGCGGCGGCCATCGCGTCCAGCTCACCGGGCGTGCGCTGCGCCACCACCCGTCGCGAGCGCAAGCCGGGCAGCCCGATCACCGACCCAGTGCCTGCAGCGCCCTGGCGAACACCTCGTCGAGCGAACCGACCGCGTCGACGGTCTGCAGGTTGTTGTCGCGGTAGTACTCCAGCAGCGGCTCGGTCTCGTCGCGGTACACCTGCATCCGGTTGTGGATGACGTCCTCGGTGTCATCGGCGCGCCCGCGGGACTTGAGCCGCTTGAACAGTTCCTCTTCGGAGACCGAGAACTCCAGCACCGCGTCGAGCTTGGTGTTGTGGTTCTTGAGCATCTCGTCGAGCGCCTTGGCCTGCTCGACCGAGCGCGGGTAGCCGTCGAGGATGAACCCGCCTGCGGCGTCGGGCTGCTCGATGCGGTCCTCCACCAGCTTGTTGGTGAGTTCGGAGGGCACCAGGTCGCCGGCGTCGAGATAGCGCTTGGCCTCCACCCCCAGGGGCGTGCCCTCGCTGATGTTCTTGCGGAAGAGGTCACCGGTGGAGATCTGCGGGATGCCGAGCTTCTCGGACAGCTTGAGGGCCTGTGTGCCTTTGCCCGCCCCGGGCGGTCCGAGTAGTACGACTCTCACTTCAGGAACCCTTCGTAGTTGCGCTGCATCAGCTGGCTCTCGATCTGTTTGACGGTATCCAACCCGACACCGATCATGATCAGCACCGCGACGCCGCCGAACGGCAGGTTCTGGACCGGACCGCTGCTACCGACCTGCAGGAACAGGTTGGGCAACACGGCGATCCCACCCAGATAGATCGATCCCGGCAAGGTGATCCGGTTGAGCACGTAGCGCAGATAGTCGGCGGTCGGCTTACCGGGCCGGATGCCGGGGATGAAGCCGCCGAACTTCTTCATCTCGTCGGCCCGCTCATCGGGGTTGAACGTGATCGACACGTAGAAGTACGTGAAGAACACGATCAGGCCGAAGTAGACGCCGATGTAGATGGGGTCTGACGGGTCGGACAGGTTCTCGGCGACGAAGCGGGCCCACCATCCGGTGCCCGCGGTGGCGCTGCCGCTCTGGATCAACTGGGTGATCAGCTGCGGGATGTATATCAGCGACGACGCGAAGATCACCGGGATGACGCCGGCCTGGTTGACCTTCAGCGGTAGATACGTCGAGGTTCCGCCGTACATCCGGCGGCCCACCATGCGCTTGGCGTATTGGACCGGGATTCGCCGCTGGCCCTGCTCGACGAACACCACGCCGACGAGGATGGCCAGGGCACCGGCACACACCAGCGTGAACACCAGCCCACCGCGGCTGTCCAGGATCATCTTGCCCTCGCCGGGCATCGCCGAGACGATGCTGGCGAAGATGATCAGCGACATCCCGTTGCCGATACCGCGCTCGGTGACCAGCTCGCCCATCCACATGATCAGCGCCGCACCGGCGGTCATCACGATCACGATGACGACCAGGTTGAAGATGTTCAGACCGTCGCTCTGGCCCTGGATGATGTCCAGAGAGCAGCCCTGCAGCAGCCCGCCGTTGGCGGCCAGCGCGACCACGCTGGTGGACTGCAGGATCGCCAGACCGATCGTCAGATAACGCGTGTACTGCGTCATCTTCGCCTGGCCGGACTGGCCCTCCTTGCGCAGCTGCTCGAACCGCGGGATCACCACCGTGAGCAGCTGCACGATGATGCTCGCGGTGATGTAGGGCATGATGCCGACCGCGAACACCGACAGCTGAAGCAACGCGCCGCCGGAGAACAGGTTGATCAGCGAGTACACCTGCCCGCTCTCGCCGCCGCTGACCTCCGCGATGCACTGCTGGATGTTCGGGAAGTTGACCCCTGGCGACGGGATCGAGGCACCCACCCGGTACAGCAGGACGATCCCGAGGGTGAACAAGATCTTTCGCCTGAGGTCGACTGTCCGCAGCGATGAGATGAAAGCCGAGAGCACTCTTCCTCCTGCGCAGCCGACCTGTCGAATGCGGCGTGCGGATGGGGCTGGTTTGACCAGCGTCTGGTTAAGTCGTGTGTGGACCACCGTCAGGCGCGCAGCCTGGGAAGTCACGCGTCAAACAGTCTACGAGACTAACAGTTGGCATCCGCGTGCCCCGCATCCAAAGCCCGCTGTAACGGGCCCCCTTGGGGAACTTACCGTATAACGGATATAGGTATATCGGCTAAGTAACGATCGACAGGGGCCTCCGATGGCACGCACCGACAACGACACCTGGGATCTGGCGTCCAGTGTGGGATCGACGGCGACCATGGTCGCGGCCTCCCGCGCCAGCGCGAGCAAGGGGCCCAGGGCCCTGATCGACGACCCGTTCGCCGAGCCGCTGGTGCGCGCGGTCGGCGTGGACCTGTGGATCCGGCTGGCCGACGGTGACTTCGAGCGAAGCGAACTCGGCGACGACGTCGTGGCGGGGGTGCAGCGGCTCAACGCCTCCATGACGGTCCGCACCAAGTTCTTCGACGAGTTCTTCACCGCGTCGGGCGTGCGGCAAGCCGTGATACTGGCCTCGGGCCTGGATTCGCGCGCCTATCGGCTGGCCTGGCCGGCGGGGAGCACGGTCTATGAGATCGACCAGCCCGACGTCATCGAGTTCAAGACCCGCACGCTGGCCGAACTCGGTGCGCAACCGACCGCTACCCGTCGTACCGTCGCGGTCGACCTGCGCTTCGACTGGCCGTCGGCGTTGACGGCGGCGGGCTTCGATCCGAGCCTGCCGACGGCGTGGAGCGCCGAAGGACTGCTGGGCTATCTGCCGCCGGAGGCCCAAGACCGGCTGCTCGACGCGATCACCGCGCTCAGCGCGCCCGGAAGCCGGGTGGCGATCGACGCCGTGCCGTCGATCGATCCCGCCGACCAGCCAGACGCTGTCGGGCGGATGCGGGAGGCCTCACAGCGGTGGCGAGAGCAGGGCTTCGACGTCGACTTCGCCGATCTGGTGTACCTCAGCGACCGCAACGACGCGGCCGACTATCTGGCCGATCACGGCTGGAGCGTGACCCGGCACAGCGTGCCCAAGCTGTTGGCGGACAACGACCTGCCTGCACTGGACGAGGACCACACCCGCTTCGGCGAACCGCAGTACATCACCGGCACGTACGGGAAGTAGGAACAATGGCCCGCAGCGACAAGCGGCATCCTGGAGACACGTGGGACCTGGCATCCAGCGTCGGCTCGACGGCCACGATGGTGGCCGCGCAGCGGGCGTTGAGTCACCGGGAAGGGTTGATCGACGACCCGTTCGCCGAACCGCTGGTGCGCGCCGTCGGCCTCGACTTCTTCGTGCGCGCGCTCGACGGTGAGATCGAACTCGAGGACCTCGACCCGCAGTTCAACCCGCGGCGCGCCGCCGAGTCGATGGCGGTGCGGACCCGTCACTTCGACAAGCTGTTCACCGACGCGGCCGCCACCGGCGTCCGGCAGGCGGTGATCCTGGCAGCGGGTCTGGACGCGCGGGCCTACCGGTTGGACTGGCCCGACGGCACCACCGTGTACGAACTCGACCAGCCCGACGTCATCGCGTTCAAGAGCGACACACTGGCCGGACTGCGCGCCCAACCAGCGGCGCATCGCCTTGCGATCGGAGTCGACCTGCGCGACGACTGGCCGCAGGCGTTGCGCGACAACGGGTTCGACGCCAGCCAGCCCACCGCGTGGATCGCCGAGGGCCTGCTGATCTACCTGCCGCCGCCGGCGCAGGACCTGCTGTTCGACCGGATCGACGAGCTCAGCGCACCGGGCAGCCGCGTCGCCACCGAGCACATCCCCGATGTGAGCATGTTCTCCGACGAACGGTCACAGGAGATCGCCGACCGACTCCGCAAGTACGGCAGCGACATCGAGATGGCTGACCTCATCTATCACGGTGAGCGCAACGACGTCGTCGATTATCTGACGGCGCACGGTTGGGATGTGACGGCGCGGCTGGTGCGGGACGCCTTCGCCGACAACGGTTTCGAGTATCCCGAAGACGGAGCGATGGGCTTCTTCACCGACATGAGCTACGTCGCTGCGGTCAAGCGCTAATGACCAGCGGCCTGCTGAGCTCGAAGCGGTTGGCGTCGAGGTCGTTGAACCACAGGAACTCGTTGTTCGCGCTGCGCCGGATTTCTGTCACGTCGACTCCACGGGACAGCAGGGTGCGGCGAATGGGATCCAGGTCGCCGTCCATGACGATGACCACGTAGGAGTTGCGGTCGTTCTCCTCGGTGTTGCGGGTCTGGTTTGCGGGCAGCTGCCACAACGACACGACAGCACCCGCGATCACATACACCGCCACCGGGTGGTCGGGCCCATCCGAACCGACGTGGAGCGGCTCCAGACCGAGCTTCTCGCGATACCACGCCACCGAGAGGCCGACGTCAGCTACCCGCAAGACAGTCGAGACCATCGCTGCAGCATCGAATATTCCGCTCATCCTTGCTGCCGGCCGGCCAGCTCGAGGAACCTTCCGTAGCGGTCCTCGACGGCGGTCCTCCACGTCGGATCCGGGTCGACGACGCATTCGGTGCGCGCCCACCGTGCGGCGTCGGTGACCGACGTCTCCAGGCCGGTGGCCATCCGGCCCAGGAACGCCGCGCCCAGAGCGGCGCCCTCGGCGACCGCAGACACCTCGACCGGTGTTGCGGTGGCGTCGGCGATCGCCTGCATCCACGGGCCGACGCGCGTGCCGCCGCCGGCCGCGACGATGCGCCGCACCGACACCCCGCTCATCTCGATGAGTTGGCGCACGACGAATCCGGACGCCTCGAACGCCGCACGCCGCACCGCGGCGCCGTCGTGGGTGAGGTCGAGGCCGTCGAGCAGGCCGCGGCGGTCCGGGTCGTGCAGCGGCACCCGCTCGCCACGGATATACGGCGCCCACACCGGCACCCGTCCCGGTTCGGCCGCGCCGCCGGGCGCGACGAGTCCGTCGACCCAATTGAGGAACAACCCGCCGGCGTTGCTCGGCCCGCCGATCACGAACCTGCCCGGCGCGGTGTGCGGCAGCGTCCACAACCCGGGCACCTCGCGATAGTCGGGCACCGTCACCCACACGATCAGCGTGGTTCCGCACAGCACCAGCACATCTCCGTCGGCGTCCGCGCCGGCGACCAGTTGCTCGCACACCGCGTCCACTCCCCCGGCCGCCAGCACCGCGTCACTGCCGTGCACCCCGCCCGCCGCGGTGCCGGTCGGTTCCACGCGGGGCATCCGGTCGGCCTGCTCGGTCCAGGCGGTGCCGTCGTACAACGGATAGGCGGTGATCGCCGTCGAGTGGTCGATGACCGCCTCGCCGGCCAGCGCGTAGTTGGCCACCGCCGCGGCCGGCCAGTATCCGTGCGCATCGGGCGAGCGGGTGGCCGTCCAATGCAGAAATTCCGTCGCCTCCCCGGTGAGGAACTTGGGGTCGGTCTTGGTGGTTGTGTGGCCGCGACGGTCGCCGTAGAGCAGGCCGGGGGTGAGCGGACGACCGTCGTCGTCGACGGCGGTCAGCGACGGCACCATCGCGGTGACCGCGACCGCCGCGGCCTCGGGCCTGCCCAATTGCGCCAGGGCGGCCAGCGGGCCACGCCGCCACGCCTCGTCGGCGTCGTGTTCGAACCGGCCGGCTTCGGGCACCCGCAACCGGTGTGGGATCCGGGCCCGCGCGATCACTTGGCCGTCTTCGTCGGCGGCCACGGCCTTGACGGCGGTGGTGCCGATGTCGATGCCGATTGTGGTGCCTTTGGCTGACACGGCCGTCACCGTACGCCAGCATGTGGTCTCGTGACCCGACTTCGCGCGCTGGTGACCGCCCCGCTCCGCGGTGCCGGACTCATCAGACTGCGGCAGCTGGTCGACGTGGTGTACGACCCGTGGATCGAGCAGCGCCCGCTTCGCCTCTACACCGCCGAGCAGCTCGCCGAACGGGCCCGTGCCGAACAGGCGGACATCCTTGTCGTGGAGGCAGATTCGGTGACCGGGCCGGTGCTCGATCTAGCGTTGCGGGCCGTGGCGTCGACGCGCGGCGACCCGAACAACGTCGACGTCGCCGGCGCCACAGCGGCCGGTATCCCGGTGCTGCACACACCAGGCCGCAACGCCGACGCCGTCGCCGAGATGGCCATCGCGCTGTTGTTCGCGGCCACCCGCCACGTGCTGACCGCCGACGCCGATGTCCGCGCCGGGCAGGTGTTCCGCGACGGCACCATCCCCTACCAGCGGTTCCGGGCGTGGGAGGTAGCCGGGCGCACGGCGGGGCTGGTGGGTCTGGGCGCGGTGGCCCGCGCGTTGCGGTGGCGGTTGCAGGGCCTCGGGATGACGGTGATCGCCCATGACCCGTATCACGACGGGGCCCGTCACAGCCTCGACGAGCTGCTGGCCGAGGCCGACGTCGTCTCGCTGCACGCGCCGGTCACCGACGAGACCGTCGGCATGATCGGCGCCGACCAATTCGCCGCGATGCGCGACGGCGTGGTGTTCCTCAACACCGCCCGCGCCCAACTGCACGACACCGACGCGCTCGTCGACGCGTTGCGCAGCGGCACGGTGGCCGCGGCGGGGCTGGACCACTTCGTCGGCGAGATGCTGCCCGTCGACCATCCGCTGACCACGCTGCCGAACGTGGTGCTCACGCCCCACATCGGCGGCGCCACATGGGACACTGAGGCGCGGCAGGCGGACATGGTGGCCGACGGTCTCGACGCGCTGCTGGCGGGACGTCGGCCCGCGCACATCGTCAACCCGGAGGTGCTGACCTCGTGAAGTTCGTCGAGAACCCCGAACAGGCGGTGCTCGACGCCGCCAAGGACATGCTGCGGCGCGGACTCGTCGAGGGCACGGCGGGCAACATCTCGGCCCGGCGCGAAGACGGCACCATCGTGATCACCCCGTCGTCGGTGGACTATCGCGACATGGCCCTCGACGACCTCGTGCTCGTCGACCCCGACGGCGGCGTGCTGGCCGCCGCGGTCGGTCGGTCACCGTCGACCGAGATGTCGCTGCACCTGGCGTGCTACCACGCCTTCGACGACATCGGCAGCGTCATCCACAGCCATCCGGTGTGGGCCACGATGTTCGCCGTCGCCCGGCAGTCGATACCGGCATGCGTCGACGAGTTCGCGGTGTACTGCGGCGGCGACATCCGCTGCGCCGACTACGCCGCCTCGGGCACCCCCGACGTCGGCCACAACGCCGTGAAGGCATTGGAGGGCCGCGCCGCGGCATTGATCGCCAACCACGGGCTGGTCGCGGTCGGGCCGCGGCCCGACAAGGTGCTGCACGTCACCGCGCTGGTCGAGCGGACCGCGCAGATCGTCTGGGGTGCAAGGGGTCTCGGTGGGCCGGTGCCCATTCCCGACGAGGTCAACAAGAACTTCGCCTCGGTGTACACCTATCTGCGTTCGCAGACGTAACGGCCGCGAGATGTACGTTAACGAGACCCCCTCTCGCACTTTTTCTCGTTAACGCACGTTTCGCCGCGCTAGAAGCGGTGCTCCCCCAGCCACAGCGCGCTGACGCCGGTCAGCGACCGCTCAGCCTGGCCCAGCATCCCGGCCACCGAGCGGCCCACCAGCGCGCCCACCGCCTCGGGCACCGATGCGGCCGCGGGTTGCGACGACGCCTTGGGCCGCAGCATTTCCAGCAGCGACGAGCCGGGATAACTGACGAGCCTGACGTCGTCGTCGACCGCGAGCCCGGCGAGCACCTTCGCGCGGTCGATCGCGGTGCGCAGGCCGCCCAGTTCGTCGACGAGGCCGCGTTCGAATGCGTCGGCACCGGTCCACACCCGGCCGCGCGCGATCGCGTCGACATCAGCGGGTGTCATATTGCGCCCGGCCGCGACCCGCTCGACGAAGTCGGTGTAGAACAGGTCGGCCTCCGCCTCGACGTGGGCGTGCTGCTCGTCGGTGAACGGCTGGTTGATCGACCAGGCGTCGGCGTTGGGATTCGTCCGCACCGCGTCGGAGCCGACACCGAGGCGGTCCTTGAGCTCGCGCGCCACCAGCTTGCCGGTCACCACGCCGATCGATCCGGTGATGGTGCCCGGGTTGGCGACGATCGACTCGGCCGACATCGACACGTAGTAGCCGCCGGAGGCCGCCACCGCGCCCATCGAGGCGACCACCGGCGTGCCCCGGTCTCGCACCCGACTGACCTCGTGCCAGATGGTTTCCGATCCGGTGACCGAACCGCCGGGACTCTCCACACGCAGCACGATCGCCGTCACGTCGTCGTCGGCGGCGGCTTCACGCAGCGCTGCGGCGATGGTGTCGCCGCCCGCACTGGAATTGCCGAACGGCAGCAACTGGGGGCCGCCGCGCCCGCTGACGATCGGGCCGTGCACGGTGACGACGGCGATGGCCGGCTTGCCCGCGCGCCCGGGAATGGACGGGACGGGCGTACTGCGCGGCCCCGTCGCGCGCGCATACCGCGACAGGTACAGCCGCGGCGGAGCGTCCTCGGAGTCCGGATCACCAAGCTCGGCGGAAATGCCTGGCGCACCCACGAGTTCGGCGATCCTGCCGTAGGCCTCGTCACGGAAACCGATGCGGTCGACCAAGCCCGCGGTGACCGCATCGTCCCGGAGCAGCGGCGCCTTGTCGGCGAGCGCGTCGATGTCCGACGGCTGCAGGTGACGTGAAGCCGCCACCCCCTCCAGCACCTGGGCGTGCAGGCTCTCGATCAACCTGGTGTCGGCCTCGCGGTGCGCGTCGGTGTAGCCGTCCTGGGTGAAAAGGTTTGCCGCGGACTTGTATTCGCCACGCGCGATGAACTGCGCCTCGATACCGGCTTTGTCGAGCGCGTCGCGCAGGAACAGCGCGCTGGTGGCGAAGCCGACCAGTCCGACGGTGCCCGACGGCTGCATCCACACCTCGCGAAACGCCGACGCCAGGTAGTACGACAGCGTGCCCGGGTAGGTCTCGGCCCACGCCACCGTCGGCTTGACGTCGCTGAACGCGGCGATCGCCGCGCGCAACTCCTGCACCGGCCCGGCCGAAGCGACGGGTAGCTGCACCCGGGCGATCAGGCCGGCCACCCGGGGATCGTCTGCGGCGCGGTGGATGGCGGCGACGGCATCACGCAGCACCATCGGCTTGCCGCCGCTGGTGATCATCGCGAGCGGGTCGAAGCCGCCGGTCTCCGGCGGTGCCGACAACAGGTCCAGTTCGAGCACACACCCGTCGGGGACCCCGCGGTGGCGGGCGGTGTCGACCCGCCTGCCGAGCGCGCGAAGGTCGTCGATACCGGGGAGACCGGGCAGGAATGCGAACATCCTGTGAGCCTACCGATGCGCTACCGATGCGGATGCCCGGACAACGAACACCTTGCTGCAGAACCGATTCCGCAGCTGAGGGGATCCCGCGGCTTCGCTGAAAATTAGGTGTTTTAACTGGCTGATCTTGGTGGTAGACAAGGGGCCATGATGGCGAAGTTGATGCGCGTCGCTCCGCTTCTTCTGGCCGGTGCGACCGCAGCATGGATCTCCGCAGCGCCTGCCACGGCGACGGGCGTGGCGGCGGGCCTGCCCGGTATCACGATCTCTGCCAGTCAGGGCGGCCACGCCGGCCCGGATGGCGGCGGTGGATGCACTGCCGACGGCACCTGCGGCCACGGCGGCCCGCAAGGTGGCGGCGGCTGCACGGCCAGCGGTATCTGCGGGCACGGCGGCCCGTGGGGCGGTGGCGGCTGCGTACCGGGCGTCGGTTGCTTCGAGTGGAACCCGTGATTTGTGTGCGTTGTGTTGCGCTGAGCGCAACACAACGCACACAAATCGCTACAGTTCGGTCGCTGAGCCGCCTGCGGCGCTGATCTTCTCGCGGGCGCTGCCGCTGAACTTGTGCGCGGTCACGTTGACCTTGACGGTCAGCTTGCCGTCGCCGAGCACCTTGACCAACGACTTCTTGCGCACCGCACCGGCTGCCACCAGTTCGTCGACGCCGACATCGCCGCCCTCGGGGAACAGCCTGTTGATGTCGCCGACGTTGACCACCTCATAGGAGGTGCGGAACCGGTTGCGGAAGCCCTTGAGCTTCGGCAGCCGCATGTGGATCGGCATCTGGCCGCCCTCGAACGTCGCCGGGACGTTCTTGCGGGCCTTGGTGCCCTTGGTGCCGCGGCCGGCGGTCTTGCCCTTGGAGCCCTCACCGCGACCGACGCGGGTCTTGGCGGTCTTCGAGCCGGGCGCCGGCTTCAGATCGTGAAGCTTGATGGGCGTCATTTCTTAAACTTCCTCTACCTCTACGAGGTGATGCACTGTATTGATCAGTCCGCGGGTCTGCGCGTTGTCCTCACGAACCACCGACTGCCGGATCCGTCGCAGCCCCAGCGTGCGCAGGCTCTCGCGCTGCTTCCAGCGCGCACCGATGGTGCTGCGCACCTGGGTGATCTTGAGTTCTGCCATGGTTACGCCGATCCTTCACGCGCGGCCGACGCGGCAACCGCCTCGGCTTCCCGCCTCGCCCGCAGCATGCCTGCCGGCGCCACGTCCTCGATGGGCAGCCCGCGGCGCGCCGCCACCTCTTCGGGTCGCTGCAGCATCTTGAGTGCGGCAACGGTGGCGTGCACCACGTTGATCACGTTGTCGCTACCCAGCGACTTGGCCAGAATGTCGCGCACGCCAGCGCATTCCAGCACCGCGCGAACGGCACCGCCGGCGATCACACCGGTACCGGGGCTGGCCGGACGCAGCATCACCACACCGGCGGCGGCTTCGCCCTGCACCGGATGGGTGATGGTGCCGCCGATCAGCGGAACCCGGAAGAAGTTCTTGCGTGCTTCCTCGACGCCCTTGGCGATGGCGGCCGGGACTTCCTTGGCCTTGCCGTAGCCGACGCCGACCATGCTCTGCCCGTCGCCGACGATCACCAGTGCCGTGAAGCTGAACCGGCGGCCACCCTTGACCACCTTGGACACCCGGTTGATCGAGACGACGCGCTCGAGGTAGTTGCTCTTGTCGCCACCGTCGCGGCCACGGCCGCCCCGGTCGTCACGGCGGCCTCGGCCCTCGCGGTCACCCCGCGGGGGCCGCCCGTCCGAGGTCGCCGGGCCGCGGGCGCCTGCCTGCTCGGCCATCATGCAGTCCTTCCGTAATTCATCATCAGAACTTCAGCCCGCCTTCGCGCGCCGCATCCGCCAGCGCGGCGATGCGGCCGCCGTAGGTGTACCCGCCGCGGTCGAACACGACCTGCTCGATACCTTGGGCCTTCGCGCGTTCGGCGATGAGTTGTCCGACGCGCACACTGTGTGCCTTCTTGTCGCCGTCGATCGCGCGCACATCCGCCTCGATGGAGGAGGCCGCGGCCAACGTCGTGCCGTTGAGGTCGTTGACCAACTGCACGTGGATGTGCCGCGAAGAACGGTGGACCATCAGGCGCGGCACCTCTGCCGTGCCCGAGACCTTCTTGCGCAACCGGGCATGCCGACGCTGCCGGGAGATCCGCCGGATCTCGGACACGTTCTGCCCCACGGTCTTGCGCTTCGCGGTGTCGTTCGTGTTAGCAGCCATGCTTACTTACCTGTCTTTCCGACCTTGCGACGGATCTGCTCACCCTCATAGCGAATTCCCTTGCCCTTGTAGGGATCGCTCTTGCGCAGGCGGCGGATGTTGGCCGCGATCTGGCCGACCTTCTGCTTGTCAATGCCCGAGATCGAGAACTTCGTCGGCGACTCCACCGCGAATGTCACGCCGTCGGGAGCCTGGACGACCACCGGGTGGCTGAATCCCAGCGAGAACTCCAGGCTGTTGCCCTTGAGTTGCACGCGGTAGCCCACGCCGTGGATCTCCATCTTGACGGTGTAGCCCTCGGTGACGCCGGTGACGAGGTTGGCCACCAGCGTGCGCGACAAGCCGTGCAGTGAGCGGCTGCGACGCTCGTCGTCCGGACGGGTCACCACGATGGCGCCGTCGTCGTCACGCGCCACCTTGATCGGTTCGGCCACCGCCAGCGCCAGGGTGCCCTTGGGGCCCTTGACCGAGACGCTCTGGCCGTCGATCGTCACGTCGACCCCGGCCGGAACCGGGACCGGTTGCTTACCAATTCGCGACATAGCTCTAGATCTCCCTCACCAGACGTAGGCGAGGACTTCCCCACCCACGCCCTCTCGCGCCGCCTGCCGATCGGTCCGCAGGCCCGACGACGTGGAGATGATCGCCACGCCCAGTCCACCGAGAACGCGGGGCAGGTTGGTCGATTTCGCGTAGACCCGCAGACCGGGCTTGGACACCCGGCGCAGGCCGGCGATGCTGCGCTCACGGCTGGGGCCGTACTTCAGTTGCACCACCAGCGACTTGCCCACCCGAGCATCCTCGGTGCGGTAGTCGGCGATGTAGCCCTCGCGCTTGAGGATCTCGGCGATGTTGGCCTTCAGCTTCGAGTGCGGCAACGTCACCTCGTCGTGGTACGCCGAATTGGCGTTGCGCAGACGCGTCAAGAAGTCTGCGATCGGGTCCGTCATCGTCATGACAGCCGGTTCACCTTCCTCGCGGTGGTTCCCTCAACGAGGGCCTGCCGCAACTCTTCTCCGATGTTTGGTCCTGAATGTGCCGTCACCAGCTGGCCTTCTGAACGCCTGGCAGCTCGCCGGCATGCGCCATCTCGCGCACGCAGATCCGGCACAGGCCGAACTTGCGGAACACGGCGCGTGGGCGGCCGCACTTGCTGCAACGGGTGTAGCCGCGCACCTTGAACTTCGGCTTCTTGTTGGCCTTGTTGACCAATGCCTTTTTTGCCATGCTCAGTTCTCCTTGAACGGAAAGCCCAGCGCCCGCAACAGCGCTCGTCCTTCGTCGTCGTTCGTCGCCGAGGTGACGACGGTGATGTCCATGCCACGGGGCCGGTCGATGGAGTCCACGTCGATCTCATGGAACACCGACTGCTCGGTCAGCCCGAAGGTGTAGTTGCCGGTGCCGTCGAACTGCTTGGGATTCAGCCCGCGGAAGTCACGGATACGCGGCAGTGCGATCGAGATCAGCCGGTCGAGAAACTCCCACATCCGGTCGCCGCGCAGCGTGACCCGCGCACCGATCGGCATGCCCTCGCGCAGCTTGAACTGGGCGATCGACTTGCGGGCCTTGCGAATCTCCGGCTTCTGGCCGGTGATCAGCGCGAGATCGTTGACCGCGCCGTTGATCAGCTTGGCGTCTCGGGCGGCGTCACCGACACCCATGTTGACCACGACCTTGACCACGCCCGGGATCTGCATGACGTTGCCGTAGCCGAACTCGGACTGCAATGCGCCGCGGATCTCCTCGCGGTAGCGCTGCTTGAGGCGCGGCAGTGTCTTCACGGTGCCTTCGGTAGTGGTCATGAGATGTCCTTGCCGTTGGTCTTGGCGATGCGGACCTTCTTGCCGGTCTCTTCGTCCCGGCGATATCCGATCCGGGTGGGCTTGCCGTCGGAGCCGACGACCATCACGTTGGAGACGTGGATGGGCGCCTCCTGGGTGACGATGCCGCCGGACTGCGCGCCGCGCTCGTTGCTCGACACCGCGGTGTGCTTCTTGATCCGGTTCACGCCCTCGACGAGCACCTTGTTGCGCGCCGGGTAGGCCACCAGCACCTTGCCCTTGGCGCCCTTGTCCTTGCCGGAGATGACCAGCACCGTGTCGCCCTTGTGGACCTTCATCTACAACACCTCCGGAGCCAGCGAGACGATCTTCATGAAGCGCTTCTCACGCAGCTCGCGACCGACGGGTCCGAAGATGCGGGTACCGCGCGGATCGTTGTCGTTCTTGATGATGACGGCGGCGTTCTCGTCGAACTTGATGTAGCTGCCGTCGGCGCGGCGGCGTTCCTTGACGGTGCGCACAATCACGGCTCTGACGATCTCGCCGCGCTTGATGTTGCCGCCGGGAATGGCCTCCTTGACGGTCGCCACGATGACATCTCCGATGCCGGCGTAGCGTCGCGACGAGCCACCGAGAACCCGGATGCACAGGATTTCCCTGGCGCCCGTGTTGTCGGCGACCTTCACCCGCGATTCCTGCTGAATCACTCGATCTCCTCGACCTGGTTATGTGTGCATGGCAGATACCGACCTGACATGCGCGGTCTTGCTGTCACCGAAGGGCACGCGGGGCTTTCCTCACGGAGAGCCGAGGTCTGCCCAAGGCAACCGCTTGATTCTAGGTGACGACCTGCGAGGAACAAAATCGCCGCTGGTCAGCCTCCAGGCCTCACTCCGTGAGGGCCACGTTACGAGACTACGCAGCGGAAACCGATGTGCGTGGTCGCGGTGTCCTGCGACTGCGGGGACCGCGCGGTGGGCCGGTAGCGGTGGCAGTACTCCGGGGCGCACAGGTGGGAGCCGCCCTTGAGGGCCTGGCTGATGCTGGGATCCGGGCGCGACGGGCTGCAGCAGGATTTCACCGCGCCGCCGAGCTGGTGGTGGCCGACGAACCGGGTGGTCGTCCACTCCCACACATTGCCGATCATGTCGAGCAATCCGTACCCGTTGGGCGGATAGGTGCCCACCGGCGAGGTGCCCGTCCACCCCAGCGCCCCGTCGTTGCGGTACGGGAAGCACCCCTGCCAGGTGTTGGCCATCAGTTGGCCGCCGGGCACGGGGTCCTCACCCCACGGGTAGGTGGTGTCCGCACCGCCGTGCGCCGCGTACTCCCATTCGGCCTCGGTGGGCAGCCGCCGCCCGGCCCACCGCGCGTAGGCGGCGGCGTCGGGATAGGCCACCTGCACCACCGGATGGTCGGGGCGGTCGGCGGAACTGACGACGCCCGGGCCGAACGGTTGGCGCCAGTACGCCCCCGGGACCCAGCGCCACCACTGCCGCCAGTCGCGCAGGTCGACCGGGCCGTCGGTGGGCCGGAACACCAGTGCCCCGGGGGCCAGCTCACTCGGCGAGACCCCGGGATACAGCGCGGGATCCAGCGGCTGCTCGGCGACGGTGAGATAGCCGGTGGCGTCGACGAATTCGGCGAACTGCGCATTGGTGACTGGATGACGTTCGATCGCGAACGGCCCGACCGTGACGGTGTGCGCGGGCGCCTCCTCGGGGTAGAACCGCGTCGACCCCATGCGAAACGCGCCTCCGGGCACCTCGACGAGCTCGGTGAGCATGGGCTTGAGGATATTTCTCAGGGGATCTCGATGCCGAAGTCGCCGAGCAGCGGCGACGTCAACGGCTCGAAGCCTGCAGAACCTTCTATATGCACCGCCACCAGATAGTTGTCGGTGTTGGTCCAGATGTGGGCGAGGCGGTCGCCGAACTCGACGGTCTGCCCGCCCGACCACGTGCCGAGCAGTTTCTGGCCGCTGTATCCGCACAGGTCGGCGGGCAGCACGCTGACGGTGCTCATCGTCGCGGCGGCCATCGCGTCGTCGGCGTACTTCTTGAACGCGGCCGCGGGGTCCAGCGTGGTCACCGCGATCGTGACCGCCCCCGACGCGCCGTCGGGCCCGGTCAGCCGCGCCCCCACGTCACCCTCCCCCTTGGAAACGGCCCAGCCCGTCGGCAATGCCACGGTGATCCTGGGCGCCGCGGGGTCGGCGACCGCTGCCACGGTGCCGACCGGGGGCGGCTCCGCCGTGGCGCAGGTGTGACCCGGCGCCGGTATCTGGGTCTTCTCGGTCGGCAGCACACCGGGTTCGTCCAGTTCGGCCTGCGGTGTCGGAATGGTGCGCGACGACGGCGCGGGCGCCCCCGCCGTGTTCGGGTCCGCCGCGACGGGCACCCCGTCGCCGGTCCGCACACATGCGCTCAGCAGAACCGACGCCGTGACCCCGACCCACCACGCCCATTTCATCGGCCCGCGGCCTCAATCTCTGGCGAACGCACGGGCGAAGTCACGTTCCAGGTCTGGGTACGCCTTACCCGAGACGTCGACGTTCACCTTGGTGATGGTGCCCCCGCTGAACGCGAATGGCGGCGTGTAGGTCCGCGACACCGGCGATCCGGAGTTGCGTCCGACGCTCAGGGCGGCGCTGGCCAGTCCGAAGGTGCCGGGATGGGTTCGGACGCCGGATTCCGACGCCACCTCGACGCCGTCGATGTAGAGCGTGGTGTCCCCGACCGGCGTAGGGCTGCCCTCCGCGGTGCCCGTGCGCGCGTAGGCCATCCCGAACGTGTGCCTGCCCGGCGGCACCGCACCCGGCGACGCCAGTGCCTGCTCCTGTTCGCCGAGGAAGTTGTAGACGAAGTGCAGCCGCCCGTCGCGCATGAACAACACGTACCCGCCGTGCGCACCGCCGTGTTTGATCAGCACCCCCTGCGCGTCCGGCGCATCGACGGACACCTCGGCGATCACCGCGAACGAGCGGCCCCCGATCTCCACCGCGGCGCCCGCGCCGAGATCGGCCGTGCCGGGGTAATAGGTGAACGACTCGCGGGTGCCCGACAGGTGTGGTCGCCATCGCGACAACGTCTCGAGCACGTCGAGGTCGCCCAGCGGCAACCCGTTGTACTTCTCGGCCTCGCGGAACCACAACGCCTCGAGTTCCTCGAGCCTGTCCGGGTGCTCGGCGGCCAGGTCGTGACACTGGCTGCGGTCGGCCTCGAGGTGGAACAGCTCCCAGCGGTCCTTGTCGAAGTTCGACCAACCCGACGGCGACGCGGCGTGCACGGTGTTGGCGAACCAGCCGTCGTTCCAGATGCCGCGGGTGCCCAGCATCGTATAGAACTGCGTCTGCTTTCCGGTGACGGCTGTCGGATCATCCAGTGCGGCTTTGAAACTCACCCCGTCCAGCGGTTTCTGGGGTATTCCCCGGACGGTGTCGGGCGGGGTCATGCCGAGCAGTTCGTACACCGTCGGGGTCACGTCGCAGACATTGATGTAGTTGTCGCGGACCTCACCGTGGGCGGCGATGCCGTCGGGCCAGGAGATGATCGCGGGGTCGGCGATGCCTCCCTCGTGCGACGCGTAGCGCTTGAACAACTTGTACGGCGTGTTGAACGCCATCGCCCACCCGATCGGGTAGTGGTTGTAGGTTTCCGGGCCGCCGAGGTCGTCGATGTGGCGCATGCTGTCCTCGACGGTGTCGATATAGCCGTTGAAGAACTTGACCTCGTTAACCGAACCGTTCGGCCCACCTTCGCCGCTGGCGCCGTTGTCGGAGATGACCACCACCAGCGTGTTGTCCAGTTGGCCGGACTCCTCCAAATAGTCCAGCACGCGGCCGATCTGGGCGTCGGTGTAGCTCTGGAAGCCCGCGAACACCTCGGCCATCCGGGCGAACAGCCGCTTCTCGTCGTCGGTCAACGAGTCCCACGGTCGCACCGTGTCCTGCTCCGGCCACGGTTGGCCGTCGGGCCCCGTGACGTCTCGGTACGGATTGACCGGCGACAGTTCGGTGTCGGGCGGCACCAGACCCATCCTCTTCTGGTTCTCCAGCACGATCTCGCGATAGCGCTCGTAGCCCATGTCGAACCTGCCCGCGTACCGATCGGCCCACTCCTTGAAGACGTGGTGGGGCGCATGGCCGGCGCCGGGGCAAAGGTAGGTGAACCACGGTTTGTCCGGGGCGATCACCTTCGCGTCGCGAATGAACTCGATCGTCTTGTCCGCGAGGTCCTTCGACAGGTGATAGCCGTCCTCGGGCGTTGCCGGCGGCGCGACGGGGTGGTTGTCGTAGACGAGTTCCGGATACCACTGGTCGGTCTCACCGCCCATGAAGCCGTAGAACCGTTCGAATCCCCGCGACAGCGGCCAATGTCGTTTGGTGGACGCCAGATTCGACTCCTCCAGCGGAGTGAGATGCCACTTGCCGACGCAGTAGGTGTTGTAGCCGCGTTCGGCGAGCACCTCCGAGAGCAGGGCCGTGTCCAAGGGAATGCGGCCGTTGAAGCCGGGGAAGCCGTCGGTGAACTCCTCGATGGTGGCCATGCCCACGGTGGTGGGGTTGCGCCCGGTCAGCAACGACGCGCGCGTCGGAGAACACAGCGCGGTGGTGTGGAACTGGGACAACCGCACCCCGCGGTCCACGATGCGGCCCATCGCGGGCATCTGCACCAGACCGCCGAAGCAGTCCCAGGTCGCGATGCCGACGTCGTCCCACACCAGGTAGAGGATGTTGGGGGCGCCCTCCGGGGCGGTCGGCGCGGCGTAGGGACCCCAGTCGGGTTCGGAGTCGCGGATGTCCAGTTCGATCTTGCCCGTGAATTCCGTCGCCATCGCGCCCCTGGTCCTCGATCACCGTGTGGTCGCCAGAGATTACCGCGGCCCACGGTCGAATTTCCGCGAAATTGACGCGAGCGCCAGGCAGCACAGGGCCGCCGGCCTCCACGGTCAGTACTCCTGAAGGCTCTCGCGCAGCGTGGTGCCGGGGTACCGGGTGCGGTAGCGGCCGCGGCGTTGAAGTTCGGGCACCAGCAGTTCGGTGATGTCGTTGAAGCATCCCGGGGTGTCGGTGGCCAACATCATGAAGCCATTGCAGCCACCCTCGTCGATGTACTGCTCCATCTGGTCGGCCACCTCCGACGGTGTGCCGACCGCGACGGGCGCGCCCATCGAGACTCCGTAGATCTGCGCGGCCTCCCGCACGGTCACCGGGGCGCCGTCCTTGGCCTCCAGGATCGCGTCGAACAGGCCGCGGATGCCCTGGACGTCGGCATCGACGACGTTGTCGTCGAGACCCAACGTGGAGAAATCGAAACCGGTGTGGCCGGACAGGATTCCGAGCGCGCTTTCGATTTGTACCTTCTCCACGAACTCCGCATAGCGATCGTTGGCGCGGGACTTGTCGCGATCGATGACCGTCTGCAGGCCGTAGATCAACTTCACCGACCCGGGGTCGCGTCCGAAATCGTCTGCCCGCGTGCGGATGTCCTCGGCATACGCGCGCATGCTCTTGGGCGTCGGAAAGATCCCGAACACCGATTCGGCGTGCTTGGCCGCGAACTCACGGCCCTGCTCGGACGAGCCGGCCTGCCACAGCACCGGGCGGCGCTGCGGGGACGGCGCGACGAAGTGACGCCCCTTGGACCGGAAGAACTCACCGCGGAAGTCGACCTCGCGCACCTTGGCCGGGTCGGCGAACACCCCCGCCTCGCGGTCGTAGACGATCGCGTCGTCGTCCCAGGAATCCCACAACTGATAGCACAGCTGCATGTACTCCTCGACCACCTCGTAGCGTTTGTCCCGCGGCGTGAGGTTCTCCCTGCCCATCGCTTGGAACTCGCTCTTGGAGTAGGAGGTGACGATGTTCCAGCCCACCCGACCATTGGTCAGATGATCGAGCGTGGACAGGTGGCGGGCCATCATGTACGGCGGCACAAAGGAAGTCGACAGGGTGATACCGATGCCGAGGTGCTTGGTGAACGCCCCGACAAGCGGCACCAGCGTGGCGGGTTCGTGTACCGGGCACTGGCCCGCGTACTTGACCACCGGATCCGAACTGCCCTTGTAGGTGGTGTAGGGCGCGAGTTCGTCGGCGATGAACATCGCGTCGAACAGCCCGCGTTCCATGGTGCGGCCCAGATCGCGCCAGTACTCCGGACGCGACCATTGGTAGCCGACTTTGTCGCGCGGGTGCGCCCACATCGTCGACGCGTGGTTCATCACCCCGTGCTGGACGAAGCCCAGCAGGTGCATCTTCGTCTTGGTCATGGCACCAGCGTCCGGAGTCGATCGCTGCGCAGTTCCAGGACGAACGCCACGATCACCGCGACCGCGGTGCCCAGCCCGCTGACGGCCAGGACGTACCAGAACTGGCCGCTGAACGAGGCGACGACCAGCAGGACAAACGATGTCGCCACGGCGATCGACGCCTTCCAGCCGAAGCCGGGCACCACCGAGACCTCCTCGGCGGAATCACCGTCCTGCGCTTCGAACGCGGTGGCAACGGGGTTGCCCAGCGACAACTCCCGGCGGATCCGAAGGAAGCTGACCGTGCCGAGGGCCAGATAGGTGATGGCGAGCACGACGCCGATGGCGGCGACGATGGAAGAGAGAAGCATGGTGATGCCTTCCTGTTTGGAGATGCTATTGCTGGCCTGCGGGTTCGGCGACGGGCGCGGGTTGGCGCTCCAGCAGGACCGGCTTGCCCGCGGCCAGGCTGTCGAAGTCGAACCGCACGTTCTGACGCAGGCTGACCGCCACCGACACCACCGCGGACGCCACGATCAGGCCGATGATTCCGAACAGTGGACCGTAGGTGGGGCCCAGCGTCTCGCGCAGGGGCCCGCCGGCCAGGATGCCCGCTAGCACCCCGGCGACGTACCCCTGCCCCGTCATCCGCGACCAGAAGATGCTCAGGGTGACCGGGATGAGCAGGCTGGTTCCGTAGAAGTACACCGTGGTAACGAGATTGACGTAGTCGATGCCGGTCAGCACGAGGCCGCCGGCGATCGCGGCCGCCACGATCATGCTCGTCTTGGTGATGGCGAACAGGGTGCGTTCGGATACCCGCGGCCAGTAGCGGTGCACGATGTCGACGGCCACCAGCGAGGTGACCCCCGACAGCGCGCCGTCGATCGCCGCGAAGCAGGCGTTGACCACCACCAGGGTGTAGAGGCCGATGATGATGACCGGCAGGCCGAGACTGGCGATCACATACGGACCGACCGAACCGGCGCCCAACGCACCCAGGTCGTCCAGCGTCACACCGGCGGCCAGTCCGATGAAGCCGAGCAGGCCCAGCGCCAGCGGAATGGGATAGAACCAGATGCCCGCCCACAGGAAACTGCGGCCCAGGTCGCGTGGCCGGATCGCCCAGACCCGTTGCCAGAACGACTGATCGGCGATCACGTTGGTCAGCAGGCCGAGCGCCAGCGCGAGGCCGAAGCTCGCCGCGGTGACGGGGTCGAGCGGGTTGAGGTAGTCGCCACCCTTGGCCTGCACCTCGGTGAACACCAGGTCCGCACCGCCGGCCTTGGCCAAGGCGTAGAGCACGACCACCGAGGAGCCGACCCCGAGCAGCAGCGTGTTGACCGTGCCGGTGACCGCCGAGGTGGTCAGGCCACCGAAGTAGGAGTATGCGGTGACGACGATGATGCCGGTGATGACGATGCTGATCGGGGTGAGCCCGAAGACGGTGTGCATCACCAGGACCAGGCCGGCCAGGTTGATCATGATGACGCCCAGGAGCGCTCCGATCAGGAACACCAGAGTGGCCACGCTGCTGATGCCGGTCTGGAAGCGGGCCCTGATGAACTCGGCGAGGGTGTAGCCGGCGGGCATCTTCTGGCGCACCTTGAGCCCGAACGGCACCATGATGATCACCGCGAGGCCGTTGGGCACGATGAACCAGATCAGCCCGGAGGTGCCCCACGTGTAGGCCTGTGCCGAGGACAGCATCACCGCCATCGACCAGGTCCACACCGAGATCA
The DNA here is from genome assembly GCF_053483675.1 of Mycolicibacterium sp. XJ1819. NCBI lineage: Bacteria > Bacillati > Actinomycetota > Actinomycetes > Mycobacteriales > Mycobacteriaceae > Mycobacterium > Mycolicibacterium sp. XJ1819. The sequence goes on from NZ_JBEFST010000011.1 coordinate 74,891, forward strand.
GCGAGGCCACCCCGAAGCCGAAGCCCAGCAGGCGACCCGAGATGACGAAGTTGTGGGTGGTCTTGATGGCGCCGCGGACGACCAGTGCGATCAGCAGCAGGACGATGCCGGGGCCGAACAGCAGGGCATAGCCCAATGTGGGGGACTGCTGGAAGAATTCGAGGGTTGGCATGGCTGGGGTCTCCTTGTCGATGAGCCGGTCAGGGCCGGGTGGCGGTCAGTGCTGCCGGGTCGGCCGCGTCGCTGATGAGCACCGCCGAGCGGCGGCGGCGCAGTTCGGCCAGCGGCTCGTCGAACCAGCTTTTGGAGCGGCGCAGGATCAGTAGTTCGGCCAGTTCGGTCTCGGTCCGCAAGAACGGCACGGTGGGCATCACCGGCGGCTTGTACGTGCGCCGGAACGACGCCACGGCCGCCTCCAGTGCGGGTACGTCGGTCGCGGTTCTCGCCGCGTGGACCGCGGCTTCGCAGGCATCCGCGATCGACTCGCCGGTCAGCGTGGTGGTGTCGATGCAGTCCCCGCTGAGTTCTTCGAACCTGCGTACCGCGACACGGTCTTCGATGCGGGCCTCGATCCACAGCGCATCGGCTTCCTCCAGGGCGCCGCGCGCCGACCCGCGGCGCCAGCCGAGAAGCAGATCGACCGCGGTGTCCAGATCGGCGACGCCGGCAAGGCGTTCGGTCCATTCCCGCCGCAGGTCCTGATCGCCGTAGGGCGGATATTCGGTTCGAGGCGCCGCGCCCGCCGCGACGGCTTTTCTGTTCCTGGTCATGACGGCTGATCTCCTGTCTCGACGAACCGTTCGGTGTGGATGCGGTCGCGGGGGGACGCCGGCGAGGTGGGCCTCGACCGCAGTGGTCATCGCCGGCGGCCCGCACAGGTAGTACGCGCTGTCCGGGTCGGGCACACCGAGGTGGTCGGTGACCACCCCCACCGCCCCGGTCCACGACGGCCCCGGCCACTCGACGGTGGGCACGACGTCGAGGTTGGGCAGCGCGGAACCGAGTTCGGCCAACAGGTCGGTGACGACGAGGTCTTCCTCGGTGGCCACACCGAAGACCAGCCTCGCCTCGACCGCCGGTTCGGTGCGGGCCAGCGACCGCAGCATCGCGAGGATCGGCGCGATCCCGGTGCCTCCCGCGACGAACACCGGTCTCCGGTCACCACGAAAGGTGAAGTTTCCGAACGGTCCCCGAAGCCGCACCGGCTCACCGGTCGCCAGCCCGGCGGCCACGTGGCCCGAGAACCGGCCGCCGGGCAACAGCCGGATCAACAGCTCCAGTTCGCGCCCACCGTCGGACAGGTTGGCCATCGAATACGAGCGGGTCGCCCCGATGGCCGGGATGGTCACCTGAACGTACTGGCCGGCCTCCCAACGCAGCGGGTCCTGAGACGCGTTTGTGCGCACCACTATTCGAGCCACACCGGTCGACAGCCGGTCGGCACTGACGACCTGACCCGACCGGGTCTGCTCGTCATAGCGACCGACGCGATCCAGCGGGTAGTCGAAGTCGATCTCCAGGTCGCTGCGGGGCTGCAGGCGGCAGGCCAGGATGTAGCCGTCGTCCTCCTCGTGGTCGCTGAGGGCGTGCGGGCTGTGGGGCAGCAGCTCGTCGTAGTCGCCGTCGACGAGGAAGCCCCGACAAGTCGCGCAGCTGCCTTCGCGGCATTCGGTGAGCAACAGATAGCCCTGGCGGAAGGCCGCGGTGACGACGTCCTCGTCTTCCCGGCACACGATGTCGATGCGCTCGGCGCCTTCGAACGTGAGCGCGAGCTTGTGCTCCTGGCTCACCGCGGCACCTCGCTCTCCCAGCCGATCAGCTCGGTGGTGATCGCGAAGACACTGCCGTTGACGTATGCCCGGCCGATCGTCGTCGACACATTGACAAGCAGGTCGTACACCGAGAACGGATGGCCCAACAGTTCGGCGATCTCGTCGGCGTCGATCTCGAAACCCTCCTCGCAGTCGATGCGGTAGTAGGTTCCGCTGTCCTCGATCGTGAAGCTGGTGTCTTCGGCATACCGGTCGGCCAGCCACTCCACCGTCGCCTCGATTTCGTCGGCCTTGGTCAAAGTCAGTACCACCCGGCGGCTTTCGACCACGGCGTCGTCACTGAACAGCTTCGCCCGCAACGCCTCGGCGTCGATGCTGGCGACGCGCCGGTCGACAGCGGCCTGATGGGATCCCGGCGTGTCGGGGTTGCGCTCGGTCACGCCACGCTCCCCCACCGCGGGGGCTCGGTCGTAGAGCTGCAGAAGGTCGTCAACGGTCAGCTCCGAGGCCCACAGGGGTCCGTATTCGCCGAGCCAGTCCCGCGCCGCGGTCTCGAAGATGTCCCGAGGCGACGCCGAGGCCGAACCGCGCAGGGTTGCGGTCGCAGTGAACAGTCCGGACAGCCCGGCGATCGCGGCCACCGCCCTGGGCAACCAGCGCCGCGTCCACCACCCCATCAGCCTGCGGTTGTAGTCGCCGAATTCCGCGTCGGCGCCCAGATGCCGTCCGAACAGTTCGGTGGTCCAGGTGCCCGCCGCTTCGGCGGACCGAAACGACGGCCACAGCACGCGCGGTGTGAGCTGATCGCCGTGCAGGGGGGCCGAGCGGTAGTAGAACTCGCGCCGAACCACCCGGCCGAACAGCGGCTCGTAGATCATCGACAGCGCGAAGAGCACCTCGATGTGGTCATAACCGTCGCCCCAGAGATGCTCGACGAATGTCCGCGCGCCCGCGTAAGCGGGGTCTTCGAGCCACCGGCGCCGTGATGGCTCGAGGTCGGCGATCGACTCGGAGAGCACCTGGCCGAGGAAGACCTTCTCGGCCTGGATCTGCTGGGCGCTGTCCAGGAAGTCCACCGCCCAGTTGACGACCGCGACGCGCAGGGTGTCGACGAGAACGTCGCGGATGGGCGACGCCAGAGCCATGAAGATGCCGTAGTCGTGCAGCACCAGGGCGCCGAGGTGTTCGCCGACGACGGTCTGGAACCACTGCGGGTCGCCGTCGCGGTGCAGGCCGTGGTTGCTGAACGTGGTAAACAACCGGCTGGTCGAGCGCCATTCGTCGGCCTTCTCCGCGACATAGGGCTTCTGCCAACGGCCTTCGGGATTCCGGAACGCGAACCAGTCGGTGCAGCGCGCCTCGGTGAAGTAGTTCTCCCACGGTCCCCGCCCGCCGGGGAAGCGGGTGGTCCAGCCGCCGACACCGATGCCGCCGCGTACCCAGTCCGGGTTGGGCTGGGTGTGCAGGAGCACCTGTTCGTACTCGGAGATCCGCCTGCGGTACGGGTTGGCGAAATGCAATGCGGTGCGCTGAGTTTCCAGTGGGGTGCGCTCGCCGTCGTGCTCGGGATTGAGCAGGCTGCGCCGGTAGGTATTGGTCACCGGTGACCCCTCAGAACTTCTCGAAGCTGACACCTGCGACGTGCGGGTCACGCACGACGACGTTGCATGCCGCCAGATCGTCGACGGTCCACATCCGTTCGCTGTGCAGATGCGGTTGGGAGACAAGGGTTTTGCCGTCGCTGCGGACACCCCCGGTGGCGCGCACAATCTCGGAGAGCTCCCAACCGTCGAAGATCTCCAAGAAGTTCTCGCCGGTGTAGCGCTCCGGTTCCTGCAGGTACAGCCGCTCGCACCAGTCCGAGCACAGCGTGTGCCGCCGACCGCCGTAGTCGATGATCCGGCTGGTGATCGCGGCGTGGCTGTCGGCGGGCGCCTGCCGCCGCAATTGCAGCAGCGGTGACTGGCACACGCGGCAAAAGTGCAGCGCCTTGCCCTGTTCGATCAGATGCTCGATGGGGCTGGTGCGGTTGGCCGGATCCTCCACGCCGATCTCCTGCCACCGGTCGAAGGCCCAGCCCAGCGACGAATGCCATCCCGAGTAGTGCCGCTCGAACCAGTCCTTGTCCGTCTCGCGCGGCAGTTCGAGCCGGCATCCGACGAACGGCCACAGTGCGTAGGCGATGGCGAACGCGTCGTGGTGTGCCCAGTAGGCGTCGCGGCGCGCGTCGGCCAGATTGCGCGGGGACTCCAGCCCGAATCGGGAGAACCGACCCATCCAGATGCCGCCCCAGTCCTCGATGACCCACTTGTTCCAGGTCTCCGCCCAGGGTTCGGCCCTGTTCACGGCGCCGTACTCGAACGCGCGGCCGATCATCGAACTGAAGCCACGGTGCTGGATCCAGAAGGCGTTCTCCAGGTCGGTCTGCAGGTACTGCATGTTGTGGTCGTTCTCGATGACCGACACGATGGTCTGGTAGCCGTTGGCCATGTGGCGCAGCTCGTCTGACTGGATCGACAGAAACACGGTCGGGGTCACCTCGTCACCGTTGGCGGCCGCCCACTCGGTCATCGCCACCACCAGCGGGTTTGGTGAAGCACGCCTCGGCCACCATCTGCAGGTTCAGTGAGATCAGCACCGGGTCGCCGGACACGAAGGTCTCGCACGCCTGCTGGCGGTTGTTCCAGAACAGTGGATTGCCGTGCCGGTGCTGCCGGGGTCCGGTGAAGCCGGCCGGATCGTAGTACTGCGAGGCGAAGTACTTCTTCAGGTAGCCAAGCTGATTGGTGTGCCGGACCTCGTCCTCGACCTGGGCGAGGTAACCGTTGCGCTGCTCGGGTGAGAGCACCGCGTCGTACAGCATCGCCGACCCGCCAATCGACACGTACTCCCCCAGCTCGAGAAACGAGCTGACGAACTTCATCATCTCGGCCCAGCGCGGCTCGATGCGTCCGCCCGCCTGAAGCCGCGCCAGGCTGTCGACCAGCGATCCGTACTGCCTGTCGTCCTTCTCGTTCTCCATCCGGCAGTACTCGCCGACGATCAGCTTGAACTGTTCCCTTGTTCCCCCGTCGAATTGGTACTTCGTCGGATACTTCGACCGAATGGACGGCGAGGTCCAGCCCATGTCCTGGATCCAGCGATGCACATCCTGGGCACCCACTTTGACATCGCGGGGGGTGACGACCATCAACGCTCCTTGTTCAGCGAACAGCACGGCTAACAGAGCGAAAGTAGACGGCCGACGAAGCGCCGGAAACCGTTTGATTCTTGATGAACCGAACCCCCGTTGCCCCGCGTGAACAGGGCGGCAGCGAAGGTCAGCGGCGACGTCTGCGGCGCACCAGGGTCGCCGCGACAGCCAGCCCGGCGAGCGTGACCGCACCCGCGGCGGTCCACAGCACCGCACTCACCCCGCCGTCTGTGTTGGGTGAGTATTGTTGGGCCACATCGGCTTCGATGACCACCGGGTCACGCCCCGGCGGGGCCAGCACGGCGGTGCCGTCGAGCGCGGACCACCGGGTCGGGTCGGCGTCCAACCATGCCAGCAGGGAATCGAGCAGGCCGGGCGCGTCGTCGGAGGTGGCGACGAGCACGGTGCGGCCGTTGTCGCGCAGCGTCTGAAGTGAACCGAACCGCGGCGCCGACTCCAGCGTCAACGCCGCCGCGATGCGCCCGTCGTCCGGCGACGTCCGCACCGGTGGTGTCAGATTCTCGTCGGGCCAACCGCCCGCGGAGACCAGGATCGCCGGCGACCGGCTGTCGATGGCCTCCTGCAGGGAGACCAGCGACGGGTCCAGCGGCGATCGGCTGAGCCGCTGCAGGCCCTCCAACAGTGTCGCTGCGCGGGTGGTGTCGGTGAACGAATCGGGCCCGATGCCGACCTTCACCTCGGGCATCAGCGCCTGCGGCAGCGCTTGAAAACCCTCGGCGACAGGCGAATCCGGCGCGTATTCGATACTCGTCGAATCGTCGATCCGCAGTGTGACGGGCTCGAACTCGCCACAGCGCCCGGTCTCCCCCGCGATGTCGACCGCGACCCGCAGGTCGGTCGACCGCTGCAGCAGTGCGTCCGGGATGTCGACCGAATGATCGATGTCACCGCTGGAGTCGATGGTCCACCGGTCGATGGTCCGATCGCCGATCGCCGCGACGATCTGCCCGCCGACGTTGGGCGGCAGCGGGGTGTAGGAGCCCTTCAGGTGCACCCGGACGCCGCGCACCGGCCTGCCCAGCCGGGTCTGGTCGATTTCGACGAACACCTGCGGATTGAAGGCGACGGCGTCGACTCCGCTCTGACCGAGATCGCCGATGGCCACCGGGTTGGCAGGCGCTGAGGTTTTCGACTCGATCCGGCCGGCAACGGCTTTCGACGACAACGCCAGGTTCGACAGATCACTGGTCAACAGCCCGACCTGGTCGACGAGGGCGTCGCCGGTCCCGGAAATCTGCAGTGCGGGCACCCCGTCGCCGCCCTGCATCCAGACCGCGGCGTCGGGCCCTTCCCGGATGACGACGTTGCGTTCCAGCGGGCCGGACGGCGGAACGGCCCGGCCAGGGGACAGCGGCGCGATGTCGACATCGGTGTGCTGGCTGCCGTAGCGGTTGACCACGGCCGTCGTCAACCGCACCGCCGCCTGGGATTCGGGAAGTGTGGGTGAGCGCGGGAGGAAAATCGTCAGCCGGTGCAGGACCGGCGGAAGGAAATCCGCGACGACGGTCGGCGGGTTCTCCCTGCCGCTGAACGCGATCGCCGCGTCCGTCAACTGCAGCGGAATCGCCGGGTCATACAGGCATTCGCCGGGGGCGGGCAGCAACCGGCTGCGGATCTGGAAGGTCAGGGTGTCGTCGACGACGCGCGCGCCGGTCAACGGGATCGTGATCGGCGTGTCATCGGCCTGCAGCAGTTCGACGCGCGACAGCGTGCGGCCCTGCTGGGTCGCGATCACGTTGCCGCCGCGGACATTTGCGGGGAGGTCGACGTTGGCGGTCAGCGCGCTGGGACGAAGCCCCCTGGGCACCGGAAGGCTCAGCGTCTGGGTGCCCTGCAGCCCGTACAGCGAGACGTCGGGGCCGGATCCGAGCGCGGTCAGGTTCAGAGTCGGCCGATCGGCGACGCGTCCGCCGTCGCCGGGTGCGGCGTGCGACGGCGCCGGGCCGAGCAACGCCGTGACGACCAGCACGCCGCACAGTGCGGCGGCGCGAACCAAGCGAATATTGCCCACCCCCATCTCGACCCAGGTTAACCAAACCTCGGCATATGCCAAATGTGCTGCTCAACGCCGAAAGGCCCCGCCACCGGTGAGGGTGCGGGGCCTTCCGAGTGCGTCTACTTGGCCTTTTCGAGAATCTCGACGAGCCGCCAGCGTTTGGTCGCCGACAGCGGTCGGGTCTCCATCAACGAGACGCGGTCGCCGACACCGGCGGCACCGTCCTCGTCGTGGGCCTTGACCTTCTTGGTGGTGCGGATGATCTTGCCGTAGAGCGGGTGCTTCACCCGGTCCTCCAGCTCGACCACGATGGTCTTCTGCATCTTGTCCGACACCACGTAGCCGATCGCGGTCTTGCGTCGTCCGCGCGGCTTCTCCGTGCGCGGGGTGTACTTCGGCCCCTTCTGGGCCTTCGAGTCACTCTTGGTCTCAGCCATCACGATCCCTCACCTGCGGGCCCGGCGGACAGGCCCAGCTCACGTTCACGGAGCACGGTGTAAACCCGTGCGATTTCCTGGCGCACCGTGCGAAGCCGACGGTTGTTGTTGAGCTGACCCGTCGCCATCTGGAAGCGAAGGTTGAACAGCTCTTCCTTGGATTCGCGCAGCTTGTCTCGCAACTCGTCGTCGGACAGTTCGCGCAGTTCGCCCGGCGTCACTCCCACTGCCATCAGAAGTGCTCCTCTCGGGTGACGATGCGTGCCTTGATCGGCAACTTGTGGATGGCGCGCGTCAACGCCTCGCGCGCGGTCTTCTCGTCGGAGTAGCTCAGCTCGAACAGCACGCGGCCCGGCTTGACGTTGGCCACCCACCACTCCGGCGAACCCTTGCCCGAACCCATCCGGGTCTCGGCGGGCTTCTTGGTCAGCGGGCGGTCCGGGAAGATGTTGATCCACACCTTGCCGCCACGCTTGATGTGCCGGTTGATGGCGATACGAGCGGACTCGATCTGCCGGTTGGTGACATAGGCGTGTTCGAGCGCCTGGATGCCGTAGTCACCGAAGCTCACCGTGGTACCGCCGCTGGCGATGCCGCGTTGCCTCGGGTGGTGCTGCTTGCGGTGCTTGACCCTGCGGGGAATCAACATGATTCAGCTCTCCGTGTTCTCCGTGGCGGGCGCGGCCTCGCCGGCAGCCGCCTCGGTACCCGCCGCCGCCTCGGCGACCGCGGGAGCTTGTTCGACGCCCGCGGGCGCCGCAGCACGACCGGCGTCGCCACCGGAGGCGGCGCGACCGGCTTCCGTGCCGGTCGCGGTGGTGCCCGATGCACCGCTGCGGCGCGGCCGGGTTCCCGACGGACGCTCGCGGCGCGGACGGTCGGCGCCTGCGGGCACCGCCGCGGCGAGCTCACGCTTGCCACCGACGATGTCGCCCTTGTAGATCCACACCTTCACGCCGATGCGGCCGAAGGTGGTCCTGGCCTCGTACAGGCCGTAGTCGATGTCGGCGCGCAGCGTGTGCAGCGGCACCCGGCCCTCACGGTAGAACTCCGAACGGCTCATCTCCGCGCCGCCGAGGCGACCCGAGCACTGCACCCGGATGCCCTTGACGTTGGGCTGGCGCATCGCGGACTGGATCGCCTTGCGCATGGCGCGACGGAACGCGACGCGGTTGCTCAGCTGTTCGGCCACGCCCTGGGCCACCAGCTGGGCCCGCGACTCGGGGTTCTTGACCTCCAGGATGTTCAGCTGCACCTGCTTGCCGGTCAGCTTCTCCAGGTCGGCCCGGATGCGGTCGGCCTCGGTGCCGCGGCGGCCGATCACGATGCCCGGCCGCGCGGTGTGGATGTCGACTCGAACCCTGTCCCGGGTCCTTTCGATCTCCACATCGGCGATGCCTGCGCGCTCGAGACCGGTGGCCAGCAGCCGACGGATCGCCACGTCTTCCTTGACGTAGTCCTTGTACTGCTTGTCGGCGTACCACCGGGACTTCCAGTCGGTGGTGATACCGAGCCGGAAGCCGTGCGGGTTGATCTTCTGGCCCACTACTGCGAGCCTCCCTTCGCTTCATCGGAAGCTTCAGCAGTCTTCTTTGCGGCCTTCTTGGCCGGCGCCTTCTTGGCGGGCGCCTTTTCCGCGCTCGCCTTCTCCGCGCCGGCCTTCTTGGCCGCAGCCTTCTTCGCGGGCGCCTTATTCGCGGTCTCGGTGCTCTCCGCGGTTGCGGTCGCGCCGGTGGCCTTCTTCGACGCCGCGGCCTTGCTGGCCTGGGCGCGACGGGCCCGCGTGGCACTGGCCGACGATCCGCCGCCGCGCTCGTCGCGGCTCGCCCGGCTTTCCAGGATCACCGTGATGTGGCTGGTGCGCTTGCGAATCCGGAACGCGCGACCCTGCGCGCGGGGGCGGATGCGCTTGGCGGTGGGGCCCTCGTCGGCGTGGATCGTGGCGACCACCAGAGTGGACGGGTCCAGGCCCTCGTTGTTCTGCGCGTTGGCCGCGGCGCTGGCGATCACCTTGGCGACCGGCTCACTGGCCGCCTGCGGCGCCCAGCGCAGGATGTCCAGCGCGTCGGTGACCGACTTGCCGCGCACCAGGTCGATGACCCGGCGCGCCTTCGTCGGCGAGATACGCACGAACCGCGCCTTGGCGGTCGCGGTCGGATACTCGGTCACTGGAGCGCTCATCGCCGCTTGGCCTTCCGGTCGTCCTTGATATGACCCTTGAAAGTGCGCGTCGGCGCGAACTCGCCGAGCTTGTGCCCGACCATCGCCTCGGTGACGAACACCGGCACGTGCTTGCGGCCGTCGTGGACCGCGAAGGTGTGGCCGATGAAGTCGGGGATGATGGTCGACCGACGCGACCAGGTCTTGATGACCTGCTTCGTGTTCTTCTCGTTCTGTGCGTCGACCTTCTTGAGCAGATGGTCGTCGACGAACGGTCCCTTTTTCAGGCTACGTGGCATTACCTAGCTCCCTAAATACTCTTCGCAGCGCTCATCGGTCACCGGTGGTGCTTCTTGCCGGTGCGCCGGCGTCGGACGATGAGCCTGTCGCTGGGCTTGTTGGCCTTGCGGGTGCGGCCCTCGGGCTTACCCCACGGGCTGACCGGGTGACGGCCACCGGAAGTCTTGCCCTCGCCGCCGCCGTGCGGGTGGTCGACCGGGTTCATCACGACACCGCGGACCGACGGCCGATGGCCCTTCCAGCGCATACGACCGGCCTTGCCCCAGCTGATGTTCGCCTGCTCGGCGTTGCCGACCTCGCCGACGGTGGCGCGGCAGCGCACGTCGACGCGCCGAATCTCACCGGACGGCATGCGCAGCGAGGCGTAGCTGCCCTCCTTGCCGAGCAACTGGATGGACGCGCCCGCCGACCGCGCCATCTTGGCGCCGCCGCCGGGACGCAGTTCCACCGCGTGCACCGTGGTGCCGGCGGGGATGTTGCGCAGCGGCAGGCAGTTACCGGGCTTGATGTCGGCGTTGGGACCGCTCTCGACGACGTCACCCTGCGACAGTCCTTGCGGCGCAATGATGTAGCGCTTCTCACCGTCGAAGTAGTGCAGCAGCGCGATGTTGGCGGTGCGGTTCGGGTCGTACTCGATGTGCGCCACCTTGGCGTTCACGCCGTCTTTGTCGTGGCGGCGGAAGTCGATCACCCGGTAGGCGCGCTTGTGGCCGCCGCCCCGGTGCCGGGTGGTGATCCGGCCGTGCGCGTTGCGCCCGCCCTTGCTGTGCAGCGGACGGACCAGCGACTTCTCCGGATGGTCGCGGGTGATCTCGCTGAAGTCGGAGACGCTGGCACCGCGACGCCCCGGTGTCGTCGGCTTGTACTTGCGAATTGACATGTTGTCTGGGTCTCTCTGCTAGCCGGCTAGGCCGGTGCTCCGAACAGGTCGATCGGCTTGCTGCCAGGAGCCAGCGTGACGATGGCCCGCTTGGTGTCCTTGCGCTTGCCGAAGCCGGTGCGGGTGCGCTTGCGCTTGCCCTGCCGGTTAGCGGTGTTCACCGACGCGACCTTGACCTTGAAGATCTTCTCGATCGCGATCTTGATCTGCGTCTTGTTGGAGTCCGGGTGCACGATGAACGTGTACACGTTGTCCTCGATCAACCCGTAGGACTTCTCCGAGATGACCGGGGCCAAGATGATGTCGCGGGGGTCAGTGATGGTCGCCATCTACGCCGAAACCTCCTCAGCACGTTGCGTGTTGGCCGTGTGCGCCGAGATGTAGCTGTTCAAAGCGTCCACGCTGAACACCACGTCGTCGGCCTTGAGCACGTCGTAGGTGTTCAGTTGATCCGGCGAGACCACGTGCACGCCGGGCAGGTTGCGCACGCTTCTGGTGCCGGTCTCGTCGGCGCGGCCGATCACCACCAGCACCCGCTTGCGGTCGGTCAGCGTCGCCAGGAACGCCTTGGCGCTCTTGGTCGACGGCGTCTGGCCCTCCACCAGTTCGGTGACCGCGTGGATGCGGCCGTTGCGCGCCCGGTCCGACAGCGCCCCGCGCAATGCGGCGGCGATCATCTTCTTGGGCGTGCGCTGGCTGTAGTCGCGCGGCTTGGGGCCGTGCACGATGCCACCGCCGGTGAACTGCGGGGCCCGGATCGAGCCCTGACGCGCACGGCCGGTGCCCTTCTGGCGGTAGGGCTTCTTGCCGCCGCCGCGCACCTCGCCACGGGTCTTGGTGGAGTGGGTGCCCTGCCGGCCCGCGGCCTGTTGCGCGGTGACCACCTGATGCATCAACGCGATGTTCGGCTCGACGTCGAACAACTCGGCGGGCAACTCCACCGAGCCGTCCTTCTTACCGCCCGGAGTGTGGACGTCGATCTTGAGCGCCTTCGCGGCGTCTGTCTTCTTGGCAGCCATCACTTCTCGCCTCGCTTGATTGCGCTGCGCACCATCACCAGTCCGCCGTTGCGGCCGGGGATGGCGCCCTTGATCAGCAACACGCCGTTCTCGGCATCGACCTTGTGCACCAACAGGTTCAGCGTGGTCACCCGGTCGTTGCCCATGCGGCCCGCCATCCGGGTGCCCTTGAACACGCGACCCGGGGTGGCACAGCCGCCGATGGATCCCGGCCGCCGGTGCACCGCCTGGGTGCCGTGGCTGGCGCCCTGACCGGAAAAGCCGTGGCGCTTCATCGTGCCCGCGAAGCCCTTGCCCTTGCTGGTGCCGGTCACGTCGACATAGCTGCCGTCGCTGAAGATTTCGGCCGTCAGCTCCTGGCCGACCTCGTACTCGGCGACCGCGGCCTCGTCGTCGAGCCGCAACTCGGCGAGGTGCCGTCGCGGGTTCACCCCGGCCGCGGCGTACTGCCCCGACAGCGGCTTGTTCACCTTGCGGGGGCGGATCTCGCCGTATGCCAGCTGAACCGCGCTGTAGCCGTCGCGCTCCTGGGTGCGCAGCCGGGTCACCACGTTGGGGCCGGCCTTGACGACCGTCACCGGGACGACCCGGTTGTTCTCGTCGAACACCTGCGTCATACCCAGCTTGGTGCCCAAAATGCCTTTACGTGCCATTTCTGTGGGATCTCCTGGGATGCCTATTGGATGTTGACGTCGACGCTGGCCGGCAGGTCGATGCGCATGAGCGCGTCGACGGTCTTCGGCGTGGGATCGAGGATGTCGATCAGTCGCTTGTGAGTGCGCATCTCGAAGTGCTCCCGCGAGTCCTTGTACTTGTGCGGGGACCGGATGACGCAGTACACGTTCTTCTCGGTCGGCAGCGGCACCGGGCCGACAACGCTGGCGCCCGTACGGGTGACCGTCTCGACGATCTTGCGCGCCGAGGCGTCGATCGCCTCGTGGTCGTAGGCCTTGAGCCTGATGCGGATCTTCTGTCCCGCCACGCTGTTTTCCTACCTCACTACTAACGGGCCCGGTTGGGCCTGGTTTCCTGCCGAGCGCCGAGACCAACCCGGTCGCGCAGCTATGCCGCCGCTGTTTACCTGTCTGTGGTTCACCGGCCCCCGCGCTCGGGTGTGTCGAAAAATCGACGCGATCGAGGTCTGGACCGGACGCATCCGTGCGGATGCTGGTCGTATGCCCCCCGCCGGGCAGTCTCGAAGAGGCACCGTCCCGGCTCAAGGCAACCCGAACAGTATGCCCTAGATGCCTGGTTCGCTCCAAATCTCCGCTGCTCTTCCGCCCAAACGGACATATGGGCGAGAAAGTGCGGGCGGTTCGCGCCAGAACGTCGATCTCGGCGTCAGCGCCGCCGCCAACCATCCCCGCGGCTCGCCAACCCTGCCATCTCGGGGCTCAGCCCTCAACCTCCGCCCAGAACGGGCAACGGTGGGTCTGCTCGAAAGTGGTGGTCAGGCGGCTGCCGTCCAGCTGCAGCGACATGACCTCGCCGCCATCTCCGCCCTGGCCGCCCCGCAGGGCCGGCCAGTCGGGGCCCGGCGAACCGGTCTTCACGAACTCGCTCCAGTACCGGATCATCTCGTCGGAGAGCCGTTGCTGCGCGTTGTTCAACTTCGGCGCCCCACCCATGTCGAACAGGTAGCGCAACTCCAAACCGTGCGCGGCACCCGCCGGGAAGGGCAGCTCGTTTAGCGAGTCGGGTTTGGGCGCGGTGCGGTCGTTGAACTCGTAGGCGTACACCGGCGCGTGTTCGGCCAGCGCATCGGCCACCCGGTCGCTCGAGCAGGCGAACACGCTGTCGGTCAGCGCCGCCGAGTACGCCGACGGCACGCTGTCGTGGCCGTCGAGCGGATACTGGGCCAGCACCGCGGGACCGTGGGCGCCGAAGGCCTCGTCGAGCAGCCCCGGATAGTCCTCCGGCCCGAAGTCCTCCTCGTTGTACAGATTGGCCAGAAACGCCGTGAACTCGTCGCGGTTGGTGCCGATCAGCACCGGCACCCGGGCGGCGCGGCCGTCGTCGATGGCCGTCACCGGATCGACGGGCAGCACCGCGCTGCCGCTGACCGGGCCGGTCAGGTCCACCCCGGCGAACCGGTAGTAGAAGACGTGTCGACGCAGCGTGTCGGCGGGCAGCGCGCGCAGGCAATCGGCCGCGGCGCGCGGGTCCTCACACCCGATCTTGGCCGCATAGGCGATGCTGGCGTCCTCGGCCGTGGGCAGCGTGCCCTGCGCCTGACACGGCCCGCTCTGGATGATCGCCGCGCGAAACAGTCCGGCCGACCCCGGCGCCACCAGGTGGTCGCAGATCGAGATGGCGCCCGCCGATTCGCCGGCCACGGTCACCCGGCCCGGGTCGCCGCCGAAGTGCGCGATGTTCTGTTGGACCCAGCGCAGCGCCGCCTGCTGGTCGGCCAGACCGTAGTTGCCGACGTCTCCGGGCGGGCCCAGCGCCGGGTGCGCCAGGAAGCCCAGCGCGCCGAGCCGGTAGTTGATCGTGACGACGACGATGTCGCCGCGCTCGACTAGCCATCGCGCGTTGTAGATCTGGGCGGCCCCGGCGGTGAACCCACCGCCGTGGATCCACACCATCACCGGCCGCTGCCTGCCGTCCTCCGGCGGCGTCCACACGTTGAGGGTCAGGCAGTCCTCGTCGGTCTGCTTGGCGAAATCGGGATCGCCGACGGGGCCCTGGATACAACCCGGTCCCGGTTTGACGGCGTTGCGCACGCCCGACCATCGGGGCATGGGCTCCGGCGGGCGCCACCGCAGCGATCCGACCGGCGGCGCCGCATACGGGATGCCGGCGAACAGCCGGTAGGTCGGTTTGACCACGCCGCTGACCGCGCCCGACGCCGTCGGCACCAACTCCGCCGGCGACGGGGCGCTCTTGACCTGACTGCAGCCGACGGCGATCAGCGTCGCCGCGACAAACACCAACGCGCTGCGCAATCCGCGTCGAAACGATGCCGGTGTCACGATTTCCGAGGGTACTGAGCGCGCACCGGGGCGGACTTCGACCGATCCCTACCCGCCGTGGCTCCCGTCACATAGACTGCGAATTTGACACCCGTCAACTTTTCCCCGGGATGATTGGAGCCCCTATGAGCACGCGGACGATGGATCCCGCCGCGAAAGTCCTCGCCGATCCGAAGGCCTACGCCGACGACGAGAGCCTGCACGCGGCGCTGACCCATCTGCGGGCCAACAACCCGGTGGCGTGGGTGGACAATCCGCCGTACCGGCCGTTCTGGGCGATCACCAAGCACGCCGACATCATGGCCATCGAACGCGACAACGAACTGTGGCTGTCCGAACCGCGCCCGCTGCTGGCCACCGCGCAGGCCGACGACCTCGCCAAGGCGCAGCTCGAGGCGGGCATGGGACTGCGCACGCTGATCCACATGGACGACCCGCACCATCGCAAGGTCCGCGCCATCGGCGCAGATTGGTTCCGCCCCAAGGCAATGCGTGAGCTGAAGGTTCGCGTGGACGAGCTGGCCAAGCGCTACGTCGACAAGATGCGCGACATCGGCCCGGCATGCGATTTCGTCAACGACATCGGGGTCTACTACCCGCTGTACGTGATCATGTCGCTGCTGGGTCTGCCCGAGGAGGACTTCCCGCGCATGCTGCGCCTCACCCAGGAGCTGTTCGGCGGCGACGAGGACGAATACAAACGCGGCACCACACCCGAAGAGCAGATGGAGGTGCTGGTGGACTTCTTCAACTACTTCAGGGAGCTGACGGAGTCACGCCGGGCGAACCCCACCGACGATCTGGCGTCGGCGATCGCCAACGGTCGCGTCGACGGGGAACTGCTCTCCGAGGTCGACTGCCTGTCCTACTACGTGATCGTGGCCACCGCCGGACACGACACCACCAGCCACGCCATTTCCGGGGGGCTGCGGGCGCTGATCGAAAACCCCGACCAGCTCGCCCGGCTGAAGGCCAACCCGGAATTGATGGGCACCGCGGTGGAGGAGATGATCCGTTGGACCACTCCGGTCAAGGAGTTCATGCGCACCGCCGCCGCTGACACCGAGGTGCGTGGCGTACCGATCAAGGAGGGCGAATCCGCCTACCTCGCTTACGTTTCGGCCAATCGCGACGAAGAGATCTTCGACGAGCCGTTCAAGTTCGACGTCGGCCGTGACCCCAACAAGCATCTGGCGTTCGGCTACGGCGTGCACTTCTGCCTGGGCGCGGCGCTGGCCCGGATGGAGATCAACGCCTTCTTCACCGAACTGCTCTCCCGGTTGGAGTCCATCGAGTTGGCCGGCGAGCCGCAACTGACCGCGACGACGTTCGTGGGCGGCCTCAAACGCCTGCCTATTCGGTACTCGGTGCGCTGACGGGCGGATCGCTTTTGCGGTGGGTGGCCAGGAAGCCGTCGACGGCCGCCTCGGCACACCGGTGATAGTCGAAATCGGCCACCGTGGAGAGCTTTCCGAGGATCAGCGGACCGATCAGCAGGGCGATCGCCGCGATGCGGTCCACCTCCTCGAGCTCGGCGGCGGCCTGCGGGCTGTCGAAGATGGCGTCGAAGGGCACCGAGTAGAACTGGATGATGCGCGCCCGCAGGGTACCGACGGCGTCTGAGTCACCCTGGCGCACATCGGAATAGGATCCGGCGTCGGGACCAGACGCCAGCCAGGTCATGGCGGTGACCACCGCAGGCGCCTCGGCGATCGATTCGGCCCAGCCCACCACGACCGCCATCAACCGGTCCCGCAGGCTGCCCTCGGCCGGTGGCATCGGCGCGCGCTGCAACTGCCCGATGAACGCGGCCGCCAGCAGATCATTTGCGCTGGCGAAGTGGCGATACAGAGTGGCCCGCGCTACGTTGGCGCTTCGGGTGACCGCGTCGATCGTGACCGCGCTGGGACCGCCCGAACGCAGAAGCGCCGTCGCGGCCTCGAGCAAACGCGCCCGCGAGCGGGCCGGCCGCGGGTCCTCGCTCATCGTTTAGGCCCCCTCCTCCTGGGGAACAAGACTGGTGGTCTCGTAGCGAGACCGCTAGTCTCAAAAATACCCGGCGAAAGAGAGCGACGACGATGGTCGACACCCTCACACTGTCCGACCAGGGTAGCGAGGCCGACTCGACCACCCTGTCTCCCCGTCGGCGGCTCTGGCTGCTGGTGGTGGCCGGACTCGACGTGCTGCTGGTGATCTCGTCGATGGTGGCGCTCAACGCCGCGCTGCCCGATCTGGCGGTGGAGACCGCCGCCACCCAGACCCAGCTGACCTGGATCGTCGACGGGTACACCCTGGTACTGGCATGCCTGCTGCTTCCCGCGGGCGCGATCGGTGACCGCTACGGGCGCCGCGGCGCGCTGCTGGTCGGCCTTGCGATCTTCACGCTGGCCTCGGTCGCGCCGGTCTTCCTCGGCAGTCCCGTGCAGATCATCGTCGCGCGGGCGGTGGCGGGCGCGGGTGCGGCGCTGATCATGCCCGCGACGCTGTCGCTGCTGACCGCGGCCTTCCCCAAATCCGAGCGCAACAAGGCGGTCGGCATCTGGGCCGGCGTGGCGAGTTCGGGCGCGATCGTGGGCTTCATGGGCACCGGACTGCTGCTGCGCTACTTCTCGTGGGAGTCGATCTTCTATGCGTTCGCCGCGGCGGGCATCGCGATGTTCATCGCCACCTGCACGATCTCGTCGTCGAAAGACGACACCGCCGCGGCCCTGGACTGGCGCGGCGCGGTGTTGATCGGCGCCGCGGTCGCGGTCTTCGTGTTCGGTGTGGTGGAGGCGCCGGTCCGGGGCTGGACCCATCCCATGGTGTGGGGTTGCATGGCCGCCGGCGTGGCGTTGGCGGTCGCCTTCGCAGCGGTCGAACTGCGAATGCGCCATCCGCTGCTGGACATCCGGTTGTTCGCCCGCCCCGACTTCGCCACCGGGGCGCTGGGCGTCACGGTCCTGTTCTTTTCCAACTTCGGATTCTTTTTCATCGCAATGCAGTACATGCAGTTGATCCTGGGCTACAGCCCGCTGCAGACCGCGTTCGCGCTCGCCCCGCTGGCCGTGCCGATCATGGTGCTGGGCGCGACGCTGCACCTGTACCTTCCCAAGATCGGCCTGCGGTTCTCGGTGGCGCTCGGCCTGTTCCTCATCGGGGTGGGGCTGTTCGCCATGCGTTATCTGTCGGCGTACTCCACCTACCCCGACCTCGTGATCGCGTTCCTCATCACCAGTGCGGGCATCGGTCTGTGCGTCGCGCCGACGACTTCGGCGATCATGAACGCCGTCCCCGACGAGAAGCAGGGCGTCGCTTCGGCGGTCAACGACACCACGCGCGAAGTCGGTGCAGCGGTGGGCATCGCGGTTGCGGGCTCGGTGCTGGCCGCCGAGTACACCGGCGCACTGGCGCCGGGGCTGGCCGCATTCCCCGACGAGATCCGCGCCCCCGCATTGGATTCCATCGCCCAGGCGCTCGAGGTCGCCGCCCAGATCGGGCCGCAGGGCGCGGCGCTTGCCACGCTGGCCCAGGACGCCTTCATGAAGTCGATGGATCTGTCGCTCGTGGTGCTCTCCGCCGTGTCGGTGGTGGCAGCGGCATTCGTCGCGCTGTGGGCGCCGGGCCGCGACGGAAAGCAGTTCGGCTTCGTCGCCCGGCTCACCTCACGACCGTCCGACGAACTCGGCGGCGCGGTGGCCGATCATGACGATCGTCGCGTGCGGCCCCCGACTCGTAATGGCGGGAAGCACCGCGCCGTCGACCACCGATAGCGCCTCGACACCGCGCACCCGGCAGTGCGGGTCCACCACCGCGTTGTCGTCGTCCTCGGTACCCATCGGCGCCGTGCCGCACAGGTGCTGCGACGTCGACCACGATACGGTCGCGTCTCGCCCCTCGGCGCCCGCGAGTTCACGCGCAAGTTCGGTGCCCGCCCGCAGCAGCGCGACATCGTCCGGTTCGCTGTCATAGCGGTGCTCGATCATCGGGGGCACGTCCGGATCCGCCGATGCCAACCGGACCCTGCCGCGTGACCGCGGCCGCATCAACGCGACCCCGAGATGCGGGTGGTCGCCGGGGTCGTCGCGACGGCCGCTGACCATGGCACCGAAACCAGCTGTGTAGGCGCGGATCTCGAGGGGATCAGAGGTGGTCAACACCGCCTCCAGCGGGGGCAGCCCATGAGATTCAGACCATCTCACCGGAAGCACCCATTCCGGGTGGTCGACCGTTGCCGTGCCGACCGGCAAATCGGCCACCACCGGTACTCCGTGCTGCTCCAACACTTCCCGCGGGCCGAGACCCGAGAGCATCATCAGGTGTGCCGAGCCGATGGCGCCTGCGGACAGGATGATTCGGTCGGCGGCCAGATCGAGTGGCCCGTCGGGGCCGACGCAGTGCACCCCGACCGCGCGCCCGTTGACGATCCGGACCCGCTTCACCCGGGTTCCGGTCAGTAGCGTGAGATTGGCCCGGCCCATCGCCGGTTGCAGATACGCCCCACCGGGGCCGAGGCGGGTGCCGCCGTTGATGTTCAGCGGCACCGCGCCCACACCGGGTGGCAGCGGCGACTGCGCGGTGGACCCGTTCAGGTCGTCGATCCACGGAAACCCGGCGTCCCTTGCCGCTTGGACGAATAATGCTGTGCAGCCGTCGAATTCAGATACCCGCTGCACACGTATCGGTCCGTCGACGCCGTGCAGCGGACCCGAGTGATCGACGTCGGTCTCGATCGCGACGAAGTGCGGCAACACCTCGCGCCACGTCCATCCGGGCACGCCCCAGCCGTCGAAGTCGGTGGGCAATCCGCGGCAGAAGTAGCCGCCGTTGACCGCGCCCGATCCGCCCACCACCGCCCCGCGCATGATCTGCGCGTGCCGCGGGGGATCGTCGGTCAGCGTCGTGG
Source organism: Mycolicibacterium sp. XJ1819 (assembly GCF_053483675.1). Lineage (NCBI taxonomy): Bacteria > Bacillati > Actinomycetota > Actinomycetes > Mycobacteriales > Mycobacteriaceae > Mycobacterium > Mycolicibacterium sp. XJ1819. Next base: position 94,529 of record NZ_JBEFST010000011.1, read on the forward strand.
GGTACCGACGCACCACCGAACTGGCATCACCGATCGGCAACCGCAGACCGTTGCTGATCTGCTCGCGCACCCTGGGGTCGGTCGGTGCCGGTCCGCTCTCCACCACGGTGACCCGGCACCGTGCATCGGCGGAAAGTCGTTCGGCCAGCACGGATCCGGCGCTACCTGCACCGACGATGAGGACGTCACTGAACGGTGGGACGACGGAGGATTGCGACAAGGGCGCTTCAGGTCCGGATCTGGGGCTTGAGCGCGCCCAGATGACGCTCGCGCACCACTCCGGTCCACAATCCGGTGCCGTAGGCGATGTCGTCGAGGCGCTTGAGCAGGATGTAGGTCACCAGGCCCAGGCGTTTGGTGTCGTCATCGGCGTTGCCGTTGCGGGTGATCCAATCCACCACGCCGTCGACCACGGCCGCGATCAACACCGCATGGCGACACCGCTGCGAAAGCAACGCCGAGATCAGCGCGATCGGCCAGTAGTGCCGACAGATCGCCGACGCCAGTTGCAGAGCCGCCGACCACAGCCCGTGCGCGGCCACCACGGCGACTTCCTTGGGTTCGGTCTCCACGGTCGCCAGCGACTTGGCGATGCGGCGTCCGGTGATCGTCGCGACGACGACCGACGCCAGATAGCCGAAGGTCGAGCCCATCGCCATCAGCATCCATGCGACCAGCGTCCACCCCGAGATCACCAGAGGTGCGGTCTTGCCCGGATGTCGCACGGTCAGCGGCGCCGCCGCTTCACCATAGAATGCCTTGCGCACGAACCACTCTCGTAGATGCGTCCGGTGCTCGTGGGCGACCAGTGCGATGGGTTCGTAGCGTAGCCGCGCGCCGGCCTCCACCATCCGCCAGCACAGATCGACGTCCTCGCCGGATGTCAGCGTCTCGTCGAAGCCGCCGACCTGCGTCAGCACCGAGCGACGGCAGATGAGCGCGGCGCTCGGCACGTAGGACACGGTGCCGTAGGGCACCACCGGCGCCTCGCGCAGTCCGAGGTCCAGCGAGGAACGCACGGCCTCGTAGCGCGCCACCAGGTTGTCGGACTCCCCCAGGCCCACGATGCGGGGCGCCACCAGCGCCACGGCCGGGTCGCAGAAGTGGCCGAGCAGCGCCTCGAGCCAGCCGCGTCGCGGCACGACATCGCTGTCGAGGAAGGCGACGAAGTCGGTGTCACATGCCGCCATGCCGGTGTTGCGAGCCGCGGCCGGCCCCCTGCTACGGGTATGGCGCAGGATCTTCACGTCGCAGTGCATGTGGGCGAAATCGGACTGCTGCAGGGCGACGGCCGAACCGTCGTCCACCACGACGACCCGCATACCGCGCAGTGCCGAAACCAGCCGCTGCACTCCGGATAGGTTGTCGCGCACGGGAATAACGACGCTGACATCGCGATGCGATGGGCCGCTGGGTGGGCGCGGATGCGCGACTGTCGCGTCGAGCAGGGTGCGAGCCAGTTGCGCGCTGACCGCGTCGTGCACCTCGAGTCGGCCACCGGACAACATCGTCTGGGCGGCCGGGGCCAGTCGCAACAGGCGGGTCGGCGATCCACCCAGCAAAGCGGAGCCCTCACCGAGCACCTTCACCCGGCGGTCGACCTGCACCGCGAAGCCGTCGGGCAGCCTCGGGCCGGTCATGTCAGCATCCCGTCCCGGTCCGGCTGCCACCGCCGGATGCGTGTAACACAACCGTCCACCATCTCGGCAAAGATGCGTGCACCTTCGTCGGCGGTCGCGGTGGTGGGGTCACCGAGGATGCCCACCTTGCTGACCGCCCCGACGCCACCGCGACGCAGTTCGGGCATCAACTCTGCCAGCGGCGCGCTGTTTCCCGGCACCCGCTGGTCCAGGCGTACCTGCTGCGGCGAAATATGTAGCAATACAGAAGTTTCGGTGTGCCCGGCGTGCGCGTCGGCGTTGACGGCGCTGCAGGAGGACCAGCTCGCCTCACGTCCCTCGTATCGGAGCAGCGCCACCGCGCCTGCCAGCGCCTCCACATTGCCGCCGTGTCCGTTGAGGAAGACCAGGCGGTCGGCCCAGCGCGCCGCCGACCGGCCGAACTCGACGAGCAACAGGCGCAGCGCCGAGGTGCCGATGGACACCGTCCCGCCGAACTCCTCGTGTTCGCCGCTGGCGCCGTATCCGATCGCCGGGGCGATCAGCCATTGCCGCGGGTCACGCGCGGCCACCCCGTCAGCAACTGCACGGGCCACCGCGGTGGCGATCCGGGTGTCGGTGTCCAGCGGCAGGTGCGGTCCGTGCTGTTCGGTGGACCCGACCGGGATGATCAACGCCGATGACGTGCCGTTCAGCTGACTCGATGTCGCGATACCGAGGTCACTGACAGAGGCCACCCGCCGATGGTAGGACGAATTCACCTGGCGTGCGCCAATTGTTGACGCATGCGCGGCAGTTGATTTCCGGAAATCTGCCGCGGGCGGGGTCGGACAATCACGCCAGCCCCCTGCGCCACGCCTGTACCAGCATCTTCGCCTACCCGGTGACCGGACGTCAGCGGGTCGCGTTGCCGGGCGCCCCCAGCGTCCGGGCGAACCCGGGCGGCACGAGGACGTCGTCGGCAACGAGGTCGTGCACCGACGCACGGCCGAGACCCATCAGCGCCGAGTCGACGCCGCCGCGCAGGACGTCGAGGACGTTCTCCACACCGGCCTGGCCGTTGGCCGCCAGGCCCCACAGATAGGCCCGGCCGATCATCACCGCACGCGCACCGAGAGCAACCGCCTTCACCACGTCGCTGCCCCGCCGGATACCGCCGTCGAGAAGCACCTCGATCTGATCACCGACCGCATCGGCGATGGCCGGTAGTGCGCGGATCGACGCGGGCGTCCCGTCCAGGTTGTTACCGCCGTGGTTGGACACTGATATCGCCGAAACCCCGGCATCCACAGCGCGTTTGGCGTCGTCGACCCGCATCACACCCTTGAGCATGAATGGACCGCCCCACTGTTCGCGCAGCCAGGCGATGTCGTCCCACGTCGGCGGCGGGGTGCCCATCCACTCGCCGTACGCCGCGAAGAACGGCGGCCCCGGTTCGCCCCGGGACGCCTGGTTGGGCACCCGCAGGTTCGGCGGGCGCATGGTCTTGGCCCACTGCCAGAACCAGGCCGGCCTGGTCAGGCCCTGCGGCAGCATCCGCACCGTGGTGCGCAGGTCCATCTGCTCGGGGATCTTCGGGCTGCCCCAGTCGCGACCGTGCGAGAAGCTCCAGTCCGTGGTGACGATCAGACCGGCCGCGCCCGCCTCGCGCGCACGCTCCACCCGCGCGGCGATCGCGTCGCGGCCGCCGAGCCAGTACACCTGGAAGAACAGTTTGGGATTGGCGGCGATGACTTCCTCGATCGGCTTGCTGGCGAACGACGACAGCCCCATCGCGGTGCCGCGGGCGGCCGCCGCCCGCGCGACGGCGATCTCCCCGTCCGGGTGCACCGCCTGCACGCCGGTCGGCGAGATCAGCACGGGCATCGAGATGTCTTGTCCCATCACCGTTGTCGCGAGGTCGCGCTTCTCGGTCGCGCCGACGACGTGCGGTGCGAAGCCCAGTTCGGCGAACGCCTCGACGTTGTCGGAGACGGTGACGCCTTTCTCGCTGGCGGCGATCAGTGCGGCGTACACCGCCTTGGGCAGTCGCTTCTTGGCCTTCTGCTGGGCGAAGGCCACGGTTTCGAACCAGGTGTCTCGCGCCATGGCTACACCGGGCTTTCGTTACACAGCCGGGCCGGCGGCTTGGTCAACAGTTTCAGCATCACCGGTTGGCTGCGGGAGTGGTCGACGCTGGGCTTGGGCTTCACCCGTTCGCGGGCCAGCGCGGGGGCGCCGTGGCCCTCCACGCATTCGGGGTCCGGCCCGTCCAGCGGCAGGCCGGTGAAGAACTTCGCGGCCATACAGCCGCCGCGGCAGCTGTCGTAGTGTTCGCAGCTACCGCACGCCCCGGCCGACTGCGGCTCACGCAGTTCGCGGAACAGCTTGGAGTTCTTCCAGACGTTCTCGAACCCGCTGTCGGACAGCACGTTTCCAGCCAAGAAACGGTCGTGGATGGCGAACGGGCACGCGTACACGTCCCCGACGGGATCGATCAGACACACCACTCGGCCCGCGCCGCACAGGTTCAGCCCGGCCAGCGCGCCCGGCTCGCCCAGCCCGGACAGGTGGAAGAACGAGTCACCGGTCAGCACCCCCTCGCCCTTGGCGACCAGCCAGTCATACAGCGCCACCTGCTGCTCGGCGGTGGGGTGCAGTTCGTCCCACACGTCGACGCCGCGTCCCGACGGTCGAAGCCGGGTGATCCGCAGCGTCGCTCCGTAACGCGCTGCAAGGGCAGCGAATTCGTCGAGCTGTTCGACGTTGTGGCGGGTCACCACCACGGAGATCTTGGCATCCTTGAATCCGGCGTCCGCGAGGTTCTGCAATGCCGTCGTCGCCATCGCGAACGACCCCGCACCACGTACCGCGTCGTTGATCTCGGCGGTGGCACCGTCCAGGGAGATCTGCACGTCGACGTAGTCGCTGGCCGCCAGTCGCGTGGCCACCTCGGGGGTGATGCGCACCCCGTTGGTGGAGAACTTCACCCCGACGTGGTGGGCGGTCGCGTAGTCGACGAGCTCCCAGAAGTCCGAGCGCACAGTCGGTTCGCCCCCGCCGATGTTGACGTAGAAGACCTGCATCCGCTCGAGTTCGTCGATGATGTCCTTGCACTGCTGCGTCGTCAGCTCACGCGGATCGCGCTTACCCGACGACGACAGGCAGTGCACGCACGCGAGGTTGCAGGCGTAGGTCAGCTCCCAGGTCAGGCAGATCGGGGCGTCCAGGCCGTGCTCGAACTGCTCGATGAGCCGCGGCACAGGTTGGGTAGTTGTCGTGGAAGTCATTGCAGAACCAGCATTTTCGATCGGGCCAGTACATCAAGCGCGTGCAGATACGGCGCCTGCTGCGCGTCGTCGATGCCGGCGGCGCGGCAGGCCGAGCGAGCGTCGGGGTGGTCGCTCAGCGAGTTGACCACCTCGACGATCGTCCGGTTCTTCAGAAAGGACAGCTTGCGCGTGCCGAAGTGATACAACAGCGCGCCGAACGGCTCGGGCCGCACCGCGACCTGATGGTGCAGCCGCCAGCGCCGGTCCGGGTCGAACGCCACTGTCTGTTCGGCAGACAGGGTCACCGTCAGTAGACCCCGCACATTCCGTCGATCGACACCTCTTCGACGAGGATCTCGGCGACGAGTTCGGTGTCCGTCTCCGCGTGCTGATTCTGCTCCACTATCTGCACCTTTCCACTCGCTGAATCTCGACATTTGTGATCGAGATCGCCATAATATGGCATCGAGTGCCATAACGAAAGGGCGGGGTGGAGAATGCGGCCGAATCCCCAGCGACGCGAGGATCGTCACCGGGTGGGCCGCCGGCGCACGACATCGTGGGAGCACCTGAGCAACATCGCGATCGACCTGTTCGCCGCGCGCGGCTTCGACGAGGTCAGCGTCGACGACGTGGCCGAGGCCGCCGGGATCGCCCGACGCACGCTGTTTCGCTATTACCCGTCGAAGAACGCGCTGCCATGGGGCGACTTCGACGCGCACCTGGACCGCATGCGCGACTTGTTGGGCAGCCTGGACCCCGGCGTGCCGGTCCGCGACGCGCTGCGCACAGCGCTGCTGGCGTTCAACACCTTTGACGAAGCCGAGACCGCTCGCCACCGGCAGCGGATGCGGGTGATTCTGCAGACCGCGGCGCTGCAGGCCTATTCGATGACGATGTATGCGGGGTGGCGCGCGGTGGTGGCCGGGTTCGTCGCGCAGAGATTGGGCGTCAAGGCCGACGATCTGGTGCCCCAGACGGTGGCGTGGACGATGCTCGGGGTCGCACTGTCCGCCTACGAGTACTGGCTGGCCGACGAGTCGGTGCCGCTGGCCCGCGCGCTCGGTGACGCGTTCGACACCGTCAGCGACGGCCTGGCGGCCCTCGACGCGCTGGAACGGTGAAGCCCGCGCCGGCTGAAATTCCCGCGAGCGCTCACCCTCATACGGTTTTGGCACCCGAATGCGTACCCCATTGAGCCCTCGACAATCTTTTCGCGATTGGGGTGTCGGAGTCGGGGCCTCGACGGCGACGATGAGGGTGTGAGCGCCGAATCGGATGGCGACGACGCTCCGCGGGCCCTGCTGGCGCTGTATGACGAGGCACTGCCGGTGGTCTACGGGTATTTCGTCCGTCGCTGCAGCGACCGAGCGACGGCCGAGGACCTGACGTCTGACACGTTCCTCGCGGCGATGGACGCCGCCCGCAAGCAGGTGGTGCCACCGATTTCGGTGCGGTGGCTGCTCGGGGTGGCGCGCCACAAGCTCGCCGACCACTACCGCCGCCGCCACGACCGGTTTTCCGTTCCCGTCGCCGAGGTGCCCGAGGCCGTCGACGGCGCCGACGACTGGGACGCCGAACTGGACCGCATCGTCGCCGAGAGCGTGCTGGCCAAGCTGTCCGAGCAGCATCGCACCGTGCTGGCGCTGCGCTACATGGACGACTGCTCGGTGCCCCAGTGCGCCGAGTTGATCGGCCGCACCGTGCACGCCACCGAAGCGCTACTGGTGCGGGCCCGGCGCGCGTTCAGAGCGCATTACCCGGAAGGAGGCACGTCATGACCGACAGCATCGATCCGCTGACCGTGCTGCAGCGCCACGACCTTCCGGTGCAGCCCGATCCGGCGTTCGCCGCACGGCTGCGGGCACGCCTGGAATCAGCTGTGTCCCTTCCCCATCGAACTCGAGGAGTTGTCATGAGCGGCACCGATACCGCGATCGCCGAACTGTCCGCGACCACCGTACCTCGGTCGGCCGCGCTGCCGTATCTGACGGTGGCCAACGCGCGCGACGCGATCGATTGGTATGTCGACGCGTTCGGCGCGACCGTGATCTCCGAACCCGTCGTGATGGACGACGGCCGCATCGGGCACGCCGAACTCGCGCTGTCCGGCGGGGTGTTCTACCTGGCGGACGAGTACCCGGAGATCGGCCTGAAGGCCCCTGATCCGCAAGCGGTTTCGGTGAGCCTGATGATCGAGGTGGCCGATACCGACGCGGCGCTCGACCGGGCCAGGCAGAACGGCGCGGTCGTCGGCCAGGAGGTTCACGAGGCCCACGGTTCACGCAACGCCACGATCACCGACCCGTTCGGGCACCGCTGGATGCTGAGCGGACCGGTGACCGGGGCTGCCGTGGGTATCGCGCACGGCGACGTCGGCTACGTCTCGCTGTGGACACCCGATGCCGACCGGGCCGCGGCGTTCTACGGTCACGTGCTGGGCTGGACCTACGACCCGGTGTCGCACCGGATCACCAACACCCGCCAGCCCATCGGGTTGTTCAGCGTCGACAGCCGCCAGGGCATGCTGTGCTGCTACGCGGTCACCGACCTGGCGGGAGCCAGGCAGTCGATCCTGGAGGCGGGCGGCACCGTCGGCGCGGTGCAGCGCTTCGACTTCGGCGCGATGCTGGACGCCGTCGATCCCGCGGGCATGGCGTTCGCGGTGTTCGAACCCGTCGCCGGCACAGCGCGACCGGAACTCAACGGCTCAAGGCCGGGCGAACTTTCGTACATCACCTATCAGGTGGTGGATTCCGGTGCGTTTCGGGCGTTCTACAGCCGGATCCTGTTCTGGTCCTATCAGCCCGGCCGGATCGACGACGGTTGGCAGATCCAGCACACCCACCCGATGGCGGGCGTGGCCGGCGGCAGCCCCCACCCGGTGACCGTGCCGATGTGGACGGTCGCCGACATCGACGCGGCCGTGGCGCGGGTCCGGGAGGCCGGCGGCTCCGTGCTCGAGGAGCCCTCGCGGCAACCGTACGGGCAGTCGGCGCTGTGCACCGACGATCAGAACACCCGCTTCTACCTCGGTCAGTTATAGGACGTCGGCGATCGGGGTGCCCGCCGCGATCTTGGCGCGCATCTTCATCACCTTGCCTGGCATGCCGCCGCCGACCACGCCGGCCAGCACGCCGTCGCGCTCGTAATAGGCCAGGAACTTGCGGCCGTCATCGGCGACGATGTGCACCACGTCCCGGGCTTCGGGCTCGCCGAGGCACTGGATCTTCACGTCGTACTGGTCGCTCCAGAAGTACGGCACCGACACGGTGTTGGGCACGTCTGCGCCCAGCATCGCAGGCACCATCACCCGCGCCTGATCGGCCACGTTGCTCCAGTGTTCAACGCGCACTTGGTGTCCGAGATCGTGGCGCCACGACGCCACGTCGCCGACCGCCCACACGTGTTCGGCGCTGGACCGACCACGCTCGTCGCAGACCACGCCGTTGTCCAGCTTGATACCGCTGCCTTCGAGCCAATCGGTGGCCGGACGCGAGCCGATGCCGACGACCACCAGGTCGGCGTCCACCTCAGTGCCGTCGCCGAGGACGACCTTTTCCACCCGCTCGGCGCCGCTGACCGCGGAGACCCCGATGCCGCAGCGCACGTCGACCCCCTCGGCGCGGTGCAGGCGGGTGACCAGCTCGCCGATCTGCGGCCCCAGCACGGTCGCCAACGGCGCCGGCTGTGGTTCGACAAGCACCACGTCGACGCCGAGCCCGCGCAGGCTGGCCGCCACCTCGCAGCCGATGAAGCCCGCACCGACCACCACGGCCCGGCGCGCCGAGCCGGCTTCCTGGCGCAGTGCCATGCTCTCGTCGTAGGAGCGCAGTACGTGGATGCCCCCGAGCTCCGGGAACGACGGAATTCGCTTGGGCACCAGGCCGGTCGCGACGATCAGCTCGTCATAGGTGACCTCGGTGCCGTCGGCGAGGGTGAGCATGCGCGCGGCAGTGTCCAGCGAGCGCGCGGCGTTGCCCAGCAGGACGGTGATGTCGTTGTCCTGGTAGAACTCGGCCGGCTTGAGCGTGACGTCGTCGACTTCGGAGCGCAACACCTCCTTCGACAGCGGTGGCCGGTCATACGGCAGATGGGTCTCGTCGCTGACGATGGTGATGGCGCCGGTGTACTCCGATTTTCGCAGCTGTTCGGCCGTGCGGGCGGCGGCCAGCCCGCCTCCGACGATGACGATGCCGCCATTGATGCTCATGGCCAGATTTCTTACACGATGCGCCCGGCGTTTTGCACGCCACCCCGTCGTTGGGGACGGGTCAGTACTTCATGGTGCCGCGGTCGACGGCGATCTGGCTGCCCGAGATCGTGGCCGAGGCGTCACTGGCCAGCCATGCCACCACGTCCGAAACCTCCTCGGCGGTCATGAATTCCTGTAGCCCCTTCTTGCCCTGGTGGTTGACCGGATGGTAGGGCATCGGAGCGAAGGCGTGGATGAACGACGGGTGCTTGGCGAACAACGCCATCATCGCGTCCTTCTCCACCATCGGGGTGTCGATCGAGTACGGGTGGATGGAGTTGACCCGGATGCCGAACTCCCCCGCCTCCAACGCAAGTGAGTTGGTCAGCGCGGTCAGGCCGTGTTTGGACGCCGAGTAGTGGGCGTTGCCCGGCGTGGCCTTCAGCCCGGCCGAGGAGCTGACGACGATGATCGATCCGCCATTGCCCGCCTCGATCATCGCGGGCACCGCGGCGCGCAGGGTGCGCCAGGTGCCGTTGAGGTTCACGTCGATGACGGTGTTCCACTGTTCCTCGGACATCTCCCAGACCCGGCCCCAGCTCAGCACGCCGGCGTTGGCCACCACGATGTCGAGCCGACCGAACTGCTCGACGCCGTCGGCCACCACCTGTTGTAGCGCGGCCAGGTCCCGAACGTCGACCTGGCGGGCCAGTACCTTGCGGCCGGTGGCCTCCACGGCCCGTACCGTTTCGGCGAGTTCGTCCGCGGTGGCCAGCGGATAGCTGACGGTCTCGGAGATCGGGCCGCAGATGTCGATCGCGATGATGTCGGCGCCGTCGTCGGCCAGCCGGATCGCATGCGCTCGGCCCTGACCGCGGGCCGCTCCGGTGATGAATGCCACTCGCCCGTCCAGGGGCCCGTTCGTCGCCGCCACCGGACCAGGTTAACAGCAGAACTGAAACGTGTTCTAGTCGACCGGCCTCAGAGGTCCGCGAGAATTTGCTGGCGCTTGTCGGTGTACTCCTCCGCCGAGATCGCGCCGGTGGCGCGCAGGGTCTCCAACTCCTGGAGGCGTTGTGCGGTCGACGGTTCCGGCGGGGTCGGCAGCGGGGCGGACACCGCGGCCGGCGGTGCCGATGCGCGCCGGACCACTTCCTGAATCTGTTGGCGGGCCGCAGGATTGGAGCGTACATCGATCATGCTGTCCAGCCCGATGCCGTGCCTCTTGAGGATCTGCAGAATCTCCATCAGCGCGCCGGTCTGCCCGGTCAGGTCATAGGTTCTGTTGTCGTCGGCGAGGGTGAACGTCGCAGGCATCAGGCCGCTGACCAAACTGCTTCGCTCCCAATCAATCTGGTAGGAGTTCGTCGTCGGATCCACCAGCGCCACCAGTTTCCTATTGGTGATCATCGGCAACCGGGATATCGACGCGATCACCCGGTCCTGCGAGGCGAACGGCGCCAGACCGGGCCCGGAGATCTGCAGATCGAGTTTCACCAACGGTTGTTCGTTGATCCGGGTACCGGTTTCGTGGATGCCGACCACCTGGGCCAGCGCCAGCACACCGGTCTGTTCGAGGGCGGCGGTGCGCGCCTTCGATTTCACCCCCATCGCGGTGATCGCCAGCGCGATCAACACGTCTAAAGCGGTGATCAGCAGGCCGACCCAGAACATCCACTGCAGCATCGGATCGGCGCCCATGGCGAAGTAGACGACAAGGAAGATCGGTCCGACGATGCCGCACAGCAACACGAACGCCTGGATCCGGAGGTACCGCCAGAATGTCGACATCGGCCATGCTCCCGTCGCCGCGAATTTTTCCGTGTCAGATTAGCGCCAATTCGGCGGTGGTGCGCCGTATCGTCGGGCGGTGACACCGGGAACCCGATCGGTCCGACCACGCCTGGTCCTGGCGGCGGTGTCCATGGCGTTGTTCTGCGTCCAGATCGACTACTTCGCGATCAACCTGGCGCTGCCGAGGATGGCCTCCGATCTGCACAGCACCGCCACCGACTTGCAGTGGGTCATCAGCGTTTACATGCTCGCACTGGGGGCCTTCATGGTCCCCGCGGGTCGGTTGGGCGACATCTTCGGCCGTCGCCGCGCACTGATGGTCGGCATCGCGATGTTCGGGGTGGCGTCGGTACTGTGCGCCCTGGCCCCGTCGGCACCGGCGATCATCGCCGCCCGGGTCCTGCAGGGGCTCGGTGCGGCGCTGATCTTCCCGGTCTCGGTGAGTGTGCTGACGAATGCGTTCCCGGCGGTCAGCGCCGGGCGCGCAATCGGATTGGCCTATGGCATAGCGGGTTTGGGTAACGCCGCGGGCCCGTTGATCGGCGGCCTGTTCACCGACACCATCGGCTGGCGGTGGATCTTCTGGCTGAACGTGCCGCTGACGCTGGTGTCGCTGGCGATCGGCGCCTCCGCCATCACCGAGTCCTCCGACGAGACCGCACCGCGTCGTATCGATGTCACCGGGCTGGCGCTCATCACCGCGGGAATCGGCTTGTTCACCTTGACCTTTGACCGCGCGCCGAGCCTGGGATGGCTCTCGGTGTGGACCGCGTCGGCCTTCGTCGGCTCAGTGGCCGCTCTGGCGCTGTTCGTGGCCGTCGAGAACCGTGTGCGCTGGCCACTGGTCGATATGTCGTTGCTGCGCAATCCGCGGTTCACTGTTCTGGTGGTCGCGGGCACGATCGCCAACATCGCGTACGCGGTGACGATCTTCCTGTCGACGATGTACCTGCAGGAGGCGCGCGGGCTGGACCCGCTGATCGCGGGCCTGGTGTTTCTCGGACCGTCGGCGGGCGCGGCACTGGGCGGCGTACTGTCCGGGCGGTTGACGACCCGTCGGCCGCCGGTGGTGATGGGGGTGACGACGGTGGCCGCGGCCGTTTCGGTGGGCGTGCTCGCGGCCGCTCGCCAATGGTCGGTGTATCTGCCCGCGCTGACGGCGTGTGGGCTGAGTCTGGGCCTGGTGTATGCCTTTACGACCGTCGCCACCCAGGCGGCCGTGCGGCCCGAACGCGCGGGTGAGGCAGCCGGGGTGACGCTGACCGCGTTGGTCACCGTCGCCGGGGTCGGGGTGGCGGTGTCGGGCACGGTGGTCGAGATGCTTGAGCGCGCCGGCGCGTCGCAGGCCGGCGCGATCGACACGGTGCTCGCGGCATTGGCCGCGATCCTGCTGCCCGCCGGTGTGGTAGTGCTGTCGCTGGCCCGGCAGAGGTCTACTGCGCGGGTGTCGTCGCCGACAGCGGGATGACCGGCTCCGCTTCGGGAACCGACGGCAGCGACGGCGTCTGGGGCGCCGGGCCGACCAGCTGATACAACGGCTGCGTCCAGCGGTACCCGCCGGCGGCGGTCGTGTAGCCGGTGTGGATCAGCGTCGAGACCTTCGACACCTCCTCGGCGTCCGGGTCGTAGTCGCACACCGCGTCACCGAGTTCGCACACGCTGATCGTGCGGGCGCCGATGGCCGGCGGCAGCGGCTGCGGCGCGCGCGCCAGAATCGGCCAGTCCTGCGCGACACCCTTGCCGGCGCCCGGAACGCTGGTGACCGAGCCGATGTTGATGGTGGGGTCGGCGGGCAGACGATCGCCGTCGGCGATCAACAGCGCGGCCACCATGTTGGGGTTGGCGCCCATCGCGTGCAGGTTGCGGTGCACGACCATCGCGCCCTGCGAATAACCGGCGAGCACGACCTTGGACTCCGGGCAGCGCTGCGTGAACGCGGCGTACTGGGCGCCCAGCGCGGCGGCGCCGGTGTCGACACTGCTCATGAAGCCCAGCCACTCCCCGATGCCGCCGTCGTCATCGGGCACGGCCACGGCGGGGTATTCGACGGCCTCGGCGGTCATCGTGCGCCCGTCGGCGGCCACCAGTTCAGCCAGATCGAGGTAGGACTGGTAGATGTCGTCGCCCATGCCGGCGTTCGCGGTCAGGTCGCCGTCGCGCTGACCGGAGCCCGCGGCGCCCATCCAGTGCACGTCGGGGCAGGTGGGTTCGGCCAGCGCGACCGCTGACGAACCGATCAGCGCTGCACCGGCGACGGCTGCGGCGCACGTCAGCGCCGAGATACGACCGAACATCAAGCCCAACCCTTCTACTCCCGACCAGGGCATACGCGATGTACATCGTCTCGGTGGTCACAGCCGTTACACCGGCGGGCCCGCGAGATCTCGACGAGAAGAGAAACGAAAGCGGCGCCCACCCCAAAGGGTGAGCGCCGCTTTACGGCAGAACCTAGATCACTTGATGATCTTGGTGACCCGGCCGGCGCCGACGGTACGGCCACCCTCGCGGATCGCGAACCGCAGGCCCTCGTCCATGGCGACGGGCTGGATCAGCTTGACCGAGATGTCGGTGTTGTCACCGGGCATCACCATCTCGGTGCCCTCCGGCAGCGTCACCACACCGGTCACGTCGGTGGTACGGAAGTAGAACTGCGGACGGTAGTTGTTGAAGAACGGCGTGTGCCGGCCACCCTCGTCCTTGGCCAGGATGTAGACCTGACCCTCGAACTCGGTGTGCGGCGTGGTGGTGCCGGGCTTCACGACGACCTGACCGCGCTCGACGTCCTCACGCTTGATGCCGCGCAGCAGCAGACCGACGTTGTCACCGGCCTGACCCTGGTCGAGCAGCTTGCGGAACATCTCCACGCCGGTGACCGTGGTCTTGGTGGTCTCCGGACGGATGCCGACGATCTCGACTTCCTCGTTCACGTTGACCACGCCACGCTCGACACGACCGGTGACCACGGTGCCGCGGCCGGTGATCGTGAAGACGTCCTCGACGGGCATCAGGAACGGCTTCTCGGTCTCGCGGACCGGGTCCGGAATCGACTCGTCGACGGCCTTCATCAGCTCGAGGATCGACTCGACCCACTTCTCGTCGCCCTCCAGCGCCTTGAGCGCGGAGACCTTGATGACCGGGGCTTCCTCGTCGAAGTCCTGGGCGGCCAGCAGCTCGCGGACCTCCATCTCGACGAGTTCGATGAGCTCCTCGTCGTCCACCATGTCCGACTTGTTCAGTGCGACCAGGATGTAGGGCACACCGACCTGACGGGCGAGCAGCACGTGCTCGCGGGTCTGCGGCATCGGGCCGTCAGTGGCGGCGACCACCAGGATCGCACCGTCCATCTGGGCGGCACCGGTGATCATGTTCTTGATGTAGTCAGCGTGACCGGGGGCGTCCACGTGGGCGTAGTGACGCTTCTCGGTCTGATACTCCACGTGGGAGATGTTGATCGTGATACCGCGCTGACGCTCCTCGGGCGCATTGTCGATCTGGTCGAATGCGCGCGACTCGTTCAACTCGGGATACTTGTCGTGCAGAACCTTGGTGATTGCTGCGGTCAGCGTGGTCTTGCCGTGGTCAACGTGACCAATGGTCCCGATGTTGACGTGCGGCTTCGTCCGCTCGAACTTCGCCTTCGCCACTGTGGTGTCCTCCTGGACTGTGTCGGTGCTTGTTGGAAAGCAGTTGTTGATCTTTGCAGTTGTTGTTCGCCGCGGTAACGACGGGTCAGAACTTACTCACCCGTCGCCTTCGCGATGATCTCCTTCGACACCTGCGCCGGAACCTCGGCGTAACTGTCGAACACCATGGAGTAGTTAGCCCGGCCCTGGGACTTCGACCGAAGGTCGCCGACATAGCCGAACATCTCCGACAGCGGAACGAGCGCCTTGACGACGCGCGCACCTGCCCGCTCCTCCATGGCCTGGATCTGACCACGGCGGGAGTTCAGGTCACCGATCACTTCACCCATGTAGTCCTCGGGTGTGGTCACCTCGACCGCCATGATCGGTTCCAGGATCACCGGCTGAGCTTGGCTGGCAGCCTTTTTCAGCACCTGTGAACCCGCGACTTTGAACGCCATCTCCGACGAGTCCACTTCGTGGTAGGCACCGTCGAGCAGCGTGACCTTCAGATTGACCAACGGGTAGCCCGCCAACACGCCGTACTGCATGGCGTCCTGCGCGCCGGCGTCCACCGACGGGATGTACTCCCGCGGGATACGGCCACCGGTGACCTTGTTCTCGAACTCGTAGGTCGCCCCGTCCTCGCCCGTGAACGGCTCGAGGTCGATGATGACCTTGGCGAACTGGCCCGAACCACCCGTCTGCTTCTTGTGGGTGAACTCGACCTTCTCGACCTTGCGCTTGATGGTCTCCTTGTAGGCCACCTGCGGCTTGCCGACGTTGGCTTCGACCTTGAACTCGCGCTTCATCCGGTCCACCAGGATGTCCAGGTGCAACTCGCCCATGCCGCCGATCACGGTCTGGCCGGTCTCCTGGTCCAGGTGCACCTTGAAGGTGGGGTCTTCCTCGGCCAGCTTCTGGATCGCCGTGCCGAGTTTCTCCTGGTCGCTCTTGGTCTTCGGCTCGATGGCGACCTCGATCACCGGATCCGGGAACGTCATCGACTCCAGCACGACCTGCTGATTGGCGTCGGACAGCGTGTCACCGGTGGTGGTGTCCTTGAGGCCGATCACCGCATAGATATGCCCAGCGGAGGCCCGTTCTACCGGGTTCTCCTTGTTGGAGTGCATCTGGAACAGCTTGCCCAGCCGTTCCTTCTTACCCTTGGTGGCGTTGATCACCTGCGAACCCGACTCCACGGTGCCGGAGTACACCCGCACGTAGGTCAGCTTGCCGAAGAACGGGTGCACGGCGATCTTGAACGCCAGCGCGGAGAACGGCTCGTCGACCGACGGCTTGCGCAGCACCTCCTCGTCCTCCTTGCCGGGGACGTGGCCGCGAACCGACTCGACGTCCAGCGGCGAGGGCAGGTAGTCGATGACCGCGTCGAGCATGGGCTGCACGCCCTTGTTCTTGAACGCGCTGCCGCACAGCACCGGGTAGACCTCGCTGTTGACGGTCAGCTTGCGGATCGCGCCCTTGATCTCCTCGATCGAGAGTTCCTCACCGCCGAAATACTTCTCCAGCAGTTCCTCGTCGGTCTCGGCGACGGCCTCGAGCAATTCGTTGCGGTACTGCTCGGCCTTCTCCACGAGGTCGGCCGGGATATCGGTGACCTCGTAGGTCTCGCCCAGCTTCGTCTCGCCCTGCCAGACCTTGGCCCTCATCTCGACCAGGTCGACGATGCCCTCGAAGTCGGCCTCCGCGCCGATCGGCAGCTGAAGGACCAGTGGCTTGGCGCCCAGGCGGTCCTTGATGGTCTGCACGGTGAAGTAGAAGTCCGCGCCGATCTTGTCCATCTTGTTGACGAAACAGATCCGCGGCACGTCGTACTTGTCGGCCTGCCGCCACACCTGCTCGGACTGCGGTTCGACACCCTCTTTGCCGTCGAACACCGCGACAGCACCGTCGAGCACCCGCAGGCTGCGCTCCACCTCGACGGTGAAGTCGACGTGGCCGGGGGTGTCGATGATGTTGATCTGGTGGTCGTTCCAGAAGCAGGTGACCGCGGCCGACGTGATGGTGATCCCGCGCTCCTGCTCCTGTTCCATCCAGTCGGTGGTCGAAGCGCCGTCGTGCGTCTCGCCCATCTTGTAGTTGACACCGGTGTAGTACAGGATGCGCTCGGTGGTCGTGGTCTTACCGGCATCGATGTGCGCCATGATGCCGATATTGCGGACCTTGTTCAGGTCGGTCAGCACGTCCTTCTGTGCCACAGAAGTCTTCTCTCTCGCTTGATAGTTGCTGTTGTCAGCCTTGGTGGATCGCCCGCAGCCGCACTGCTCGCGGGCGCATACTCACCAGCGGTAGTGCGCGAAGGCGCGGTTCGCCTCGGCCATCTTGTGGGTGTCCTCGCGCCGCTTGACGGCGGCACCCAGGCCATTGCTGGCGTCCATGATCTCGTTCGCCAGGCGCTCGACCATGGTTTTCTCCCGACGCTGCCGTGAGAAGGTCACCAGCCAGCGCAGGGCCAGCGTGGTGGACCGTTCCGGCCGCACCTCGACGGGCACCTGGTAGGTCGCACCACCGACACGGCGGCTACGCACCTCCAGCGCGGGCTTGACGTTGTCCAGAGCGCGCTTGAGGGTGACCACCGGGTCGGTGCCGGTCTTGTCGCGGGCCTGTTCGAGCGCATCGTAAACAATGCGTTCGGCCAACGATTTCTTCCCTCGCACGAGAACCTTGTTGACCAGCTGGGTGACCAGCTGCGATCCGTAGACGGGATCGCTGACCAACGGACGCTTGGGCGCGGGTCCCTTACGCGGCATCAGCTCTTCTCCTTCTTGGCGCCGTAACGGCTGCGGGCCTGCCTGCGGCCCTTCACGCCCTGGGTGTCCAGCGAGCCGCGGATGATCTTGTAGCGCACACCCGGCAGGTCCTTCACCCGGCCGCCGCGCACCAGCACCATCGAGTGCTCCTGCAGGTTGTGGCCCTCACCGGGGATGTAGGCGGTGACCTCCACCTGGCTGGTCAGCTTCACGCGCGCGACCTTGCGAAGCGCCGAGTTCGGCTTCTTCGGCGTGGTGGTGTACACGCGGGTGCACACGCCGCGGCGCTGCGGACTGCCCTTGAGGGCCGCAACTTTTACCTTGCCTGGCTTGTCGCGGCGCCCTTTGCGGACCAGCTGCTGGATGGTTGGCATCTACCGGCTTTCTGTGTTTCTCTGCTGTTGTAAGTCGCTGTACTGCAGTTATCTCCCGCTCACGTACCCCGCGACCGGGTGTGTCGCACGCGCCCGCCTGACAATTCGAAGGCAATTTGACGACAAACTGCCTAATTCTCAGGGCATGGCGACACGCGAATTAGCCCGGCGTGCAGGCATGCCTGCGGTTTCGCATACCGCAAGCGCCTTATCTGCCAGGCACGATCGTCCACAATACCTGGCCACGGCAGCGCAGGTCAAAGCGCGTCAAAGCCGCGCTGACCAGCCGGGATCTAGCGGCGTTCCATGCCGGCCGCCAACCGCATCACCATATCGCTGTAGAGCGCGTCGGCGTCAATACCGTTCATCGCCCCCGTCATCTCCAGCAACACGAACCCGTGCATGGCCGACCAGAACTCCAGCGCCGCGTAGAACGCGTTCTCGCCGTCGAGTCCGTAGGACGCCAGCACGTCGATCACCGGCGCGGCGGCCGCCCTGGTGGCCTCGGTGAACTCGGGATCGTCGCCGTCGAGCGGCATCCGGGTGAACGCCGAGTAGCGGCCCGGGTGGTGGTGGGCGTAACTGCGGTAGGAGCTGGCCATCGCGATCACCGCGTCGTCGCGGGTGCGGCCCTGACCGACCGTGTTGAGCATGTCGATGATGTCGCCGACCACCCGCATCCGCACGCATCTGCGCAGGTCTTCAAGGCTGTGCACGTGGTTGTACAGCGACGGGCCCTTGGTGCCCAGCTGGGTGGCCAGCGCATTGATGGTCAGCGCATCCCAGCCCTCGCGGTCTAGAAACGTCAGGGCCGCGTTGACGATCGCGTCGCGGCTGAGCTTGGCCGGCCGCCGCCCGGAACCCGAGGATCGGGCCGCCGCAGGAGAGTGCGATTCGGATGGTGGTGCCACGCGCTTCGCCCCCTCGAATTCATCGTCTGTCGGCCCGATCGGACCACGGCAAAGCTAACACCTCTAGTTTGGCGAGGTCAGTTCACACGCTGCTGGCTGATGCTGGCCAATCGCTCGGTGATCGCGCACAGGTCGGGCAGCGTCGCGGGGTTCATCGTCTGGATCGACCAGGTGATGACGTCACCGCCCTTGGCCACATAGATGCTGCAGGCGTTGCCGTCGAAGGCCTTGAACCCCTTGTTGCCGTCCAGCGACAGCTCGGTGAGGTCGCGGCCGGCCTGCGCCTCCAGCTTGCGTTCGGTGTCCATGTCGCTGCCCCGGTACCACCACGTCGAGATCCCCATCCCGGCTCCGACGGTGCCGAACACGGTGTTCTCCTGCCAGAAACAGCCGGCGTCGCTGACCGCTGCCGGGGTGAACAAGCCGCCGCCGGCCGCGGCCGCGATGTCGGCGTCGGTGACGCCGTTGCAGTCGCCGCTGCGAAATCCGTCGCCAGACGCCGGCGCCGGGGCGGGCCCGGCCGAGCGGTCGGGGTCGCCATCGGCGGCGCAACCGCCGAGCGCGATCGCGCAGAGGACGACGGCACCGATCCAGAACCGAAGATCCGACATCGTCACATGTCCGAGCTCAACGTGGCCGCCAGCAGCGATCGGGCATCGGCACAGGGATCTCCGTCGGACCGGCCGCGGATCTGCACCCACCAACTGACCACGCCGGTGCCCGCCGCCGACGTCGCCGAGCAGGCCACGCCGGTGGTGTCGCGTCGTGCGAGAAACGCGCTGTGCCGCTCGACGTCGGCGTCGGTCACCGTCGCGCCCCGGTCGGCGGCCAGGTTGCGCTCACGCTCCAGGCTTCCCGATTCGAACCAGGAGAACGTCACGTCGACGGTCGCGTCGGCCCGGGTCAGCACGTATTGGCAGACCGCGCCGCTGTAGGGCCGGACCACGTGGTCGGCGCCGAGGGTTTCGCGGACCGTCTCGTCGAGCAGCAGTCCGCAGCGGTTGTCGACGTAGGCATAACTGCGGTCGGGATCGGGGACGCCGGGTTGCGCCCGCAGCGCGGTCCCGCTGACGGTCGTAGCACACCCAGCAACGGCTGCTACCGCCGTGACCGCGACGACAGCAACCGGATTGACACGCCAACCCATCGCACTTCACGCTACCGAGCACCGTCGGTATTGGCGACTCGGACGAACCCTGCCATCACGGCATCGCCGCGAAGTACGCTCTCCCCCATGACGCGGACCACTGCGGCCTGGACGCTGGCCATCGCCATCCCGCTCTCGCTGACCGCGGCGGCGCCCGCGCAGGCCGAACCGGTGGTGTGCAATCCGGTGCTGCGGGAATGCGCCAAGCCCGGCGTCGTCGGGGGCCACCGTGGGCAGGACACGACCATCACCGGCATCGGCGTGGTGCAGACGATCGACTGCCAGGACTCCACGCTGCTCGTCAACGGGGCGAACAACCAGATCACCGCGCTGGGTTCGTGCTGGGCCGTGACCCTGCAGGGCAACGGGAACGTCGTGGTGGCCGACAACGTCGTCAACGACATCACCGTCTACGGGTGGGATCAGACCGTGCTGTACAAGAACGGCGCGCCCCTGGTGTCCGACCGCGGCCGTGAACTGGGGATGACCAACCGCATCTCGCAGGTGCCCGCATGAGGGCGCGTCTGGCGCTGACGGCCCTGCCGGTCGCCGTTGCCGCGACGCTTGCGCTGGCCGGCTGCGGTTCGGACAGCGGGGATACGAACACCCCGACCGCGACGGCGGGCACATCGGGCGCGCAGCTCGAGATCGGCAACACCATCAACTACGGGTCGTTCGGCACCACCGCCGACATCGACTGCGCCGACGGCAAGTCACTGAACATCGGCGGCTCCAACAACACGCTGACCGTCACGGGTACCTGCGCGAACGTCAACATCGGCGGCGCCGACAACAAGGTCACGTTCGACAAGGTCGACAAGGAGATCAGCGTCGTGGGCCTGAACAACACCGTCACCTACAAAGACGGCGACCCGACGATCAACGACACCGGCACGAACAACAACATCCGCAAAAATTAGCCGTTCCCAACGGATTTCATCGCGCGCGGACGCACCGGCCGTGCCGCCGTTATTTGCCATGTCATAGACTGTCCCTTCGAGCGGTCAGTGCCAGCGCACGACCGGACATGGCGTCGCGCGGTGAATGCCCGGCGGAATTCGCGGGCTTTGAGATCCTCCGTTCGCCGCCGCTTGGTGAGTCGTTGTGAATGAGCCCGCTCCGCGTCGGCCGACGGCATCGATCTTGCCGTGTCACGGGTCGGTGGCGCGGTTCGGAGCCCGGTTGCGGCGACGGGTAGCGCAGAGGAAGAGGCGAAATGTCGACGTTTTCGAATGTGCAAGACAACGCGGAGCTGCGGTTGCGCGAACAGAATTACGGTGAGGATCCGCTCGCGGACCGCGACACCGACCTGTACCGGGCCGAATACGTCATGAGCTTCGTGGAGAAGTGGGACGAGCTGATCGACTGGGACGCCCGCGCGCAGTCCGAAGGGCAGTTCTTCATCGATGTGCTGCGGGCCCGCAACAAGCACCACATTCTCGATGTCGCGACGGGCACCGGGTTTCATTCCGTGCGGCTCACCGAGGCCGGCTTCGATGTGGCCAGCGCCGACGGTTCGGCGGCCATGCTCGCCAAGGCGTTTGAGAACGGGGCCAAACGCGGCCTGATCCTCAAGACCGTGCAGGCCGACTGGCGCTACCTCAACCGCGACATCATCGGCAAGTACGACGCCGTGATCTGCCTGGGCAACTCGTTCACCCACCTTCATGACGAGCAGGACCGCAGGCGCGCGCTTGCCGAGTTCTACGCGGCGCTTCGGCACGACGGAATCCTGATCATCGACCAGCGCAATTACGACGAAATGCTCGACAACGGCTTCAAGTCGAAGCACAAGTACTACTACTGCGGCGATCAGGTCACCGCGGAACCCGAGCACATCGACGAGGGCCTTGCGCGGTTCAAGTACACGTTCCCCGACGACACCGAGTACACGTTGAACATGTTCCCGCTGCGAAAGAATTACCTGCGCAGGCTGATCCGGGAGGCCGGTTTCGAGCGGGTGCGGACCTACGGCGATTTCCAGGAGACCTACCAGGACAGCGACCCGGACTTCTTCATCCACGTGGCGGAGAAGTCGGTGCCCGAAGCGGCCAGCGCCCAGAACGAGGCCGAGGCCTACTACGACAGCGACGACGCCGACGCGTTCTACTCGATGGTCTGGGGCGGCGAGGACATTCACGTCGGCTGCTACGAGAACACCGGGGACATCCGCGCCGCCAGTGTCGAGACGGTGGACCGGATGGTGGGCCGGTTGTCCAGGCTCGACAGCACCAGCCGGGTGCTCGACCTGGGGTCCGGCTACGGCGGGTCCGCCCGTCGGCTGGCCGGTCAGCACGGTTGCTCGGTGACCTGTATCAACATCTCCGAGGCGCAGAACGACACGAACCGGCGAAAGACTGCGGCGGCCGGTCTCGAGGACAAGATCCAGGTGGTGCACGCCAGCTTCGATGACGTGCCCGAACCGGACAACAGCTACGACGTCGTGTGGTCCCAGGACGCGTTCCTGCACGCTCCCAACCGACGCAAGGTGATCGCCGAGGCGTTCCGGGTGCTCAAACCCGGCGGTGAACTCATCTTCACCGACCCGATGCAGATCGACGACGTGCCCGACGGGGTGCTGCGGCCGGTCTACGAACGGCTCAATCTGCGGGATCTGGGCTCGATGCGGTTCTACCGCAAGGCCGCCCAGGCCATCGGTTTCGAGGTGGTGGACCAGATCGATCTGGTCGACAACCTGCGCACCCATTACCAACGGGTGGGTGAGGAGTTGACGGCGCGGCGCGCGGAGCTCGAGGAGAAGTCCTCGGCCGAATACCTGGACCGGATGCTGACCGGGCTCAGGCATTGGGTGCAGGCCGCCGACCGGGGTCACCTCGCCTGGGGCATCCAGGTTTTCCGCAAGCCGGAGTAGTTCCCCCGGCTCTCAGGCGGAGGTGCCGTGGCGGCCCGCACCCGCCGCGAACCGCGCCGCGCCCTCCAGCGACTCGGCGGCGACCCGCGACATGCTGCCGAACTCGAAGTCCATGGCTTCGGCTTCCGGACTTCCCCATTGGTTGAGCACCGACAGCCGATCCGACCGCATGCACTGCTGCGGGAACTTGGCGAGTTCGGCGGCCAGTTCCTCAGCCTGTTGGCGCGCTTGACCTTTCGGTACGACTCGGTTGGCCAGACCGATCGCGAGCGCCTCGTCGGCGTCGACCGCCCGGCCAGTGAGGATCATGTCCATGGCGCGACTCTGGCCGATCAGCCGCGGTAACCGCACCGTGCCGCCGTCGATGAGCGGGACACCCCAGCGGCGACAGAACACGCCCATCACCGCGTCCTGCTCGACCACCCGCAGATCGCACCACAGGGCCAACTCGAGTCCACCCGCGACGGCATAGCCGCTGACCGCGGCGATCACCGGCTTGGACAACACCATTCGCGTCGGCCCCATCGGGCCGGGGCCGGTGCGGTGCACCGGGTTGGAGTCCGGAGTGCCAATTGCCTTGAGATCGGCTCCGGCGCAGAACGTTCCGTTGTCACCCCACAGCACCGCGACCGCTGCCGAGTCGTCCTTGTCGAATGCGTCGAACGCGGCGTACAACGCCTCGGCCGTCGGGCCGTTGACGGCGTTACGGGCCGTCGGCCGGTTCATGATCACCGTGGTCACCGGGCCGTCCTTTGAGACCCGCACAGCGTCGGTCATGTCGCCTCCATCAGTTGCTCGGTGTGGCGCCGCGCGGACAGCTCGGCGGCGAAGTCGTTGTAGGCTCGACGCAGGGCCTCGCCGGGCCAGTCGTCTGGCAGCAACTCGGCGGGCAGCACCGGATCGGTCAGCAGGTGGCGCACCATCGCGGCCGCGGTGACGAATCTGCCGGGAATACCGGTCGCGGAATGCATGTCATCCAAGAGCTGATGGCTGATCTGCGCCCATTCGGGCAGGTTCCACAGCCGCTCAGCCAAATCGGCGGGATCGGCGTCGCGCGATCGCAGCACCCGGACCCGGTCGAGCACATCGGCGGGCAGGGTCATCTCCAGGTTGTCCGGACGCAACCAGATACCCTCGCGCAGTTCCCCGAAGCGGTTGTGCTGCAGGCTGGTCCGCAGGCCGGCCCGGGTACGGGCATCCGTGCCGACGCTGGTGATCACCACGGTCTTCCACTCTGAAGTCCAATCCCGCAACCTGGGGTTGATCGCGTCGTCCTGGCGGCGCTGACGGGCCAGCAGGCGGTCCGAGAGCCGATAGCCGTCCTCGGAGCGCACCAGGTCACCGGCGCCGACCATCCGGGTCAGCGCCACCCGCAGCGTCGATTCGCGGATGCCGAAGTCGGCTGTCAGCGCGATCAATTCGCTCACCGTCGCCCATGCCGGATGCGCGCCGAGCAGCACGCTCAGCACGACGGAGCGGGCCGTCAACCGCGACAACGACCTCGGCATCACACCCCGGAGGTCTTGCGGCCGTGATCGCCGAACGGCTCGTCACGCCTGCGGACGGCCTCACGGAAGCCGTGCTCACGCGACAACGCGACGAACTCGTGGCCCTCCGGCGTGTGCCGGGCGACCCCGTCGAACACCGTCGAGACCATCGCACTGTTGGCCACGCCCTGGTTCAACAGCGCCGAGTTCATCGCCAGCTTGACCATGATCAGCTGGTTGACCGGCACCGCGGCGATCCGCTCGACCAGTCGCTCGGTGCGCTCATCGAGGTCGGCGGGGTCCGGCGCCTCGACCGCCAGCCCCCACTCGGCGGCCTGGGCCCCGGTGATCGAATCACCGGTCAGCAGCAGACGTTTCGCACGCTGATCACTGAGCCGGTGTGCCCACATCCCCGCTGCGGGCACGCCCCACACCCTGGTCGGCGGGTAGCCGATCTTGGCGTCCGCCGCGGCGATGATCTGATCGGCGTGCAGCGCGATGTCAGTGCCGCCGGCCACGCAGTACCCGTGGATCTTGACCACGGTCGGCTTGTCGGCGTGCAACAGGCTCGAGAAACCGCGGACGAACCGACTCATCATCTGGTAATCGATCATCGGGTCCCACGGCTGATCCGGCAGATGGTTGACCGCCTGGGTCTTACCCGAGAGCACGGTGTCGCGATAGGGGCTGCCGCCGCCTGCCGACGAGGACCCCTCGGCGTACGCCGACAGGTCGAAACCGGCGCAGAAGCCCTCTCCGCGACCGGATACCAGGATCACGTGGACATTCGGATCCAGATCGGCGCGCTCGACGAGCGCGGACAACTCCAGCGGTGTGTCCGCGACGATCGCGTTGCCCTTCTCCGGCCGGTTGAACGTGATGCGCGCAACCCGGTCGGTGACCTCGTAGGTCATCGTCTTGAGATTGTCGAAGTCGACGGGCCTGATCGCGTGCGTCATCCCTTCACCATCGCGCGCTCGAGGATCGGCGCGAGGTCCAGGCCGGTCGGCAGGGTGCCGAAGGCGCCGCCCCACGCACCGCCCATCCGGGTGGCCAAAAAGGCCTCGGCGACCGCGGGGTGGCCGTGGCGCACCAGCAGCGAGCCCTGCAGGGCCAGGCTGATGTCCTCGGCGACCTTTCGGGCGCGGTACTGGATGGTCTCGAGGTCGCCGAACGCGGGCCGCAACTGACCCACGAACGCATCCAGTCGCGGGTCGACCCCTGCGGTGCCCGCGAGCTCGTCGAACAACACGTCGACGCATTCCGGCCGAGTTGCCATGGCGCGCAACGTGTCCAGCGCGCTGACGTTTCCCGAGCCCTCCCAGATGCCCATCAGAGGCGCCTCGCGGTACAGCCGCGGCATACCGGAGTCCTCCACATAGCCATTGCCGCCCAGGCATTCCATCGCCTCGGCCGCGTGCGGGGTGGCGCGCTTGCACACCCAGTACTTGCTGGCCGCCAGGCCGATGCGGCGCAACAGCGTCTCACGCTCGTCACCGCGGACCGCGGCGTCGGTGGCGCCGGCCATCCGCATCGCGACGACGGTCGCAGCCTCGGCCTCCACGGCGAGGTCGGCCAGCACGTTGCGCATCAGCGGCTGGTCGATCAGATACTCGCCGAAGGCTTTTCGATGCTGGACGTGATGGATCGCGCGGGCCAGTCCGTTGCGCATGCTGGTGGCGCTGCCCAGCGTGCAGTCCAACCGGGTGAGGTTGACCATCTCGATGATGGTCGGCACCCCGCGCCCCTCCTCGCCGACCAGCCACGCCACCGCACCGTCGTACTCCACCTCGCTGGAGGCGTTGGCGTGGTTGCCGAGCTTGTCCTTGAGCCGTTGCAACAGCATCCGGTTGCGGCTGCCGTCGGGCAGGATCCGCGGCAGGAAGAAGCAGCTCAACCCGCCGGGGGCCTGCGCGAGCACGAGGAAGATGTCGCACATCGGCGCGGAGGTGAACCACTTGTGGCCACGCAACGAGTACGTCCCGTCGCCGTTGGGGGTGGCCTCGGTGGTGCCCGCGCGGACGTCGGAGCCGCCCTGCTTCTCGGTCATCGACATCCCCGCGGTGATGCCGGCCTTGGTGGTGGGCACCTTCAGTTCAGGGTCGTAGACGCGGCTGGTGAGCAGCGGTTCGTAGGTGGCCGCCAGGTCCGGGTTGTGCCGCAGTGCGGGCACGACGGCGTAGGTCATCGAGATCGGACAGATGTGGCCGGGCTCCGGCGTCCACACCGAGGTCTTGGCCGCGCGCACCACGTGGGCGCCCGGTCGGTCGTCGGCCCACGGCGCGGCGTGCAGTCCGTGCCCGACGGCGACCGCCATCAGTGCGTGGTAGGCGGGGTCGTACTCGACCTCGTCGACGCGGTGGCCGTACGCGTCGTGGGTGTGCAGGATCGGCCGATTACGGTCGGCCAGTTCACCCCAGCGCTGCGCCTTGGCACTACCGGCAAGCGCCCCGAGCTCGGTGACCTCGTCGAGGCCCCACTCGCCGCCCTCGCGGATCAGTGCCTCGGTCAGCACCGGCGAGGTGGCGGGGTTGTGGTCCTGAAGCGGCGGGGCCTGATTGGTGACGACGTGCGTGTCTGACATGGCCTTCATATTACAGTTTGCCGACAGTTGCACAATAGCTGTAATACGCGTGCGGCCAGCCCGGGCTACCTCGTAGCCGGGGGTGGGTGGGTTAACCTGCTGCCAACCGTTGCTACCGGCAATCGTCGCGGAGGAACCAGCCATGATGTCCGCGCGTATGCGTGCAGTTGTCGTCTCCGCGACCGTCGTCTCCGTGGTGCTGGCCGGGTGCTCACAGAGCGCGCCCCCGGTGCCGACCACGACTCCGACACCGTCGGGCTCGGGAATCGTCGTGGTGGCGGTGGAGGATCCGGCCTCACCGGTGGTCGGGTTCATCGACCCGTCGTCCGGAAAGTACTCGCACGCGGCGACGCTCAACGTGTCGCCGGAGTCGTTCAGTGTCGCCAATCCCGGCGACATCAGGTTGGCTCCGGACTGGTCGCGGTATGCGGTGACACGCGAGGTCGACGGCGCGAAGCGGGCGGGCTGGGTCGATCCGGAGAGCAACTTCACCGATGTCGACGGCGGCGAGGCGATCGGCTTCGACGGCCTCGGGAACTTCTTCTACCGGGGGTCGGGCGGGGTGCATCTGGTGCGGGCCGGACAGAGCGACGGCGGCGAACCGGTGCCGTATCTGCCCGACGGCGACGACGTCGTGTTCAAACGCGACGGCGCGGGCCGGCTGTTCGACGCGGTGTGGTGTCCGACCTTCGCGGCCAGTTGGCTCTCCCCTGCCGAGTATCTGCATGTGTCCGGCGACGGGCGACAGATCCTCAAGACCGACATCGGCGACACGCCTGGCCTTCGCAACTGCGATTCGGCCGTCGGGATTCCGCTTCTGCCCACGGGCAACTCGACGACCGTGGCGAACCCGGTGGCCAGCCCCGACGCGACGCGGGTCGCGTACGTCGACGACGGCGGTGAGCTGTGGCTGGTCGGCACCAGGGAGGGCGACACGCCCGCACCGCTGCCGGTGTCTGGCATCGACCTGGTCCCGGCGGGCAGGACGATGCTGGTGGGGTGGACGTCACGGGTGGTGGGTTACAACCGCCCGCAGGACTTCTCGCATCGGCCGGACATGAAGGGGACGTGGTCGGGCAGCTACTTCTCGGCCGGGTTGACCGGGACGGGTGCGGCCGCACTGCACGTCGACGTGTCCGACCCGTTGACGGGCAGCATCGTCACCAGGTCGGGCGACCTCACCTGCAACAGCGCGGTCAACGAGACGAACCGAACCCCCGAAACCCTCACCGTGGAAACGACTTTGAAGCCGGGCGCCGACCCGCGCTGTCGGGGCGCCAACACCATGGAACTGGCCTGGCTCGACGATCAACTGTCCGGCGTCATCACCGGCTCGTCGGAGGCCGGCTTCGTCGGCGGCACGCTGATCGTTCGTCGACGCTGAGCCCGGCGGGTCTCGAAACGGTTGAGCGCGGCCATGACGACGGCCGCCAGCGCCCAACCCAGCAGGATGTCGACGACGTAGTGCTCGGCGGTGTAGACCAGTGTGAACGCCATGATCAGCACGTAAGCGACCAGGATCGGCCGCCAGCCGCGCTGCACGCGGGTCCACAGGAACGCCGCGATCCCCAGGGACAGCCCGGCGTGCAACGACGGGATGGCCGCGACCAGGTTGACGCTGGCCTGGCCCTGGTCGATCAGCGCGCTGGCCGAATGCAGGTTGAGTTTGCCCCAGCCGCGGCCGACGATCCGCTCGATCCAGCCGTTGGCGCCGTCCTGGGCGCTGGACATGGCCCCGAGCAGTCCACCGTCGGGAACGCCGCGCGCCGAGCGGAACATGCAGCGCGGGCCCGACGGTCCGCCCGCGACGTCGACGGACGTGCACCTGGCGGCCGCCCACGGCGGGGCGGCGGGCAGTAGCGCATAGATCACCAGCGCGGTGAAGGACAGCCCGACGAACAATCGGACGAACGACTTCCACTCCTCGCGGTTGCGCAGCCACAGCATCGCCGCGATCACGTACGGCAGGATGAAAAACGACATGTAGACCGAGCTGATGACCACTTCCCACCACGGCGGGTGCGGCGATTTCAGCCGTTCCTGCAGCCACACCGTGGGCACGGTGCCGAAGAACATCCACCGGTCGGCGTCGATTTGCCAGTGCCACAGCGTCGGCCGGCCGACCAGGCCGGCGGCGCCCCTGCTCAGGTCGTAGGCGATGAGAACCAGCGCGAACGGCAGCCAGTCGCGGATGACGAAGAGCATGCGCCGGCCCTGCCCGATGCTCGCCGCGAGCAGACCGGTGGAGATGTAGAGCAGCAGCAGTTCGCGGTTGAATGCGAACCCCGTCGTGATCGTGCGGTAGACCACGATGACGGCCCAGGTGGCGATCGCGGTCCGCCGCGCGATGGTCAGCCATCGGTCGCGGGCGTCGACCGGATCCAGGACGTGCGGCAGCGCAATTGACGACTCGTCAACTGCAGACACTCCCAAGAATCTAGTTCACCGGGGCGTAACTGCCAGGTAGACGGCAGTTCAGTTAGCGTTTCGTGATCAGCCCAGGTGCTCGCGCAGGAAGGCGATGTCGTCCTTGCGGCCCTCGTCGGCGGTCTCGCAGATGACCGGGGCCTCGGCCGCCTTGACCACCGCGACCAGCAGTTGCGGGTCGATCTGGCCGGTGCCGAAGTTGGCGTGCCGGTCGGCGCCCGAGCCCGCCGCGTCCCGCGAGTCGTTACAGTGCACCAGGTCGATTCGCCCGGTGATCGCCTTGATGCGGTCGACGGCGTCGATCAGCGCCTCCCCGGCAGCCCACGCATGGCAGGTGTCCAGGCAGAAGCCGATGCCCATATCGCCGATGTGATCCCACAACCGGGCGATGGTGTCGAAGTGGCGGGCCATCGCGTGATCGCCGCCTGCGGTGTTCTCCAGGTAGACCGGTACGTCGGTCTCGAGGTACTTCAGCGCCTTGACCCAGCGCTCGAACCCGGCCTCCCAGTCCTTGTCGTCGGCATGCCCGCCGTGCACGATCACCGCCGTCGCCCCGACCTCGGCGGCCGCATCGCAGGTGTCCTGCAGGATCTTGCGCGACGGGATGCGCACCCTGTTGTTCGCCGATGCGACGTTGATCAGATACGGCGCGTGCACATACAGCGGCACGCTGGAGGCCTTGAGCGCCTCGGCGTCCTCGCGGGGTTTGGGCTTCTTCCAGCTCTGCGGGTTGCCGAGGAAGAACTGCACGACATCGGCGCCGTCGGCCTCCGCGGCGGCCAGCGGGTCTTCGTTGTGGACATGCGAACCGATCAACACGCGGCCAGTCTAGGCTGCCGCCCCGACGCCCGCCGCCACCCGCGGCGACCACCTACCCTCGACAAGCGTGGCACCGCTGTCGTCGTGGCTCGCCGGGTTCGCCGCCCTCGGTTCGACGCTGCAGCGACGGGCCATCTCGATGCTCAACCGTGCGCCCAGGCCATTGCGGCAGGCCTGGCGGTTGATCGCCCGCACCGTCCTGGACTCCATCAGGGACCGCGTGCCCGGCCTGGCCGCCGAGGTCGCGCTGTTCACGCTGATCTCGCTGCCCGCGCTGCTGATCGCCGGCCTGGGTTCGCTCGGATACATCGCCGAAGTACTTGGCCCGCAAGGCACCGCCGAACTGCACCGCCTCGTGCTCGAGGTGCCGCAGTCCCTGCTCGCCGAGCGGACGTTCGCGTCGTACCGGGAGGTGGTCGAGGCCGCACTAGAACAACGTCGCGGCAGCGTGATCTCGGTCGGCATCCTGCTCAGCGTGTGGACCGGTTCCAGGGCGGTGAACCGCTGCGTGGAGACGGTCACCATCGCCTACGGCGTCGAACCGCGGCCCGCCTGGCGTCGGCGGCTGCTCGCGCTGGGATTGACGGTCGCCGCGCTCATCGGGGCGGTCGCGATCCTGCCGCCGCTGGTACTGGGACCCAAGGTCGTGAAATGGCTGACCCCCGACCCGCTGACCGACACCACGCTGCGGGCGCTGGACGTGTTGTTCTGGCCGGGAATCGCGCTGCTGATCCTGGTCGGGCTGGTCACGCTCTACCACGTCGGCGTGCCATGGAGCACGCCATGGCGTCGCGACATCCCCGGGGCCGTGCTGGCGGTGGTGCTGTGGCTGGTGGCGTCGGCGGCGTTGCGCGCCTATCTGGCGGTGAGCCTTCGCGAGGGCACCGTGTACAGCCAGCTCGCGGTGCCGATCGCGGTCGTGCTGTGGCTCTACATCACCGCGCTGGCGGTGTTGCTCGGGGCGGAGTTCAACGCCCAGATCGAGAAGATGTGGCCGCACACCAGGACCGGCTGACCCCACACCCGTCGGCGACGAAAAAACCCCCGGCCGAGACCGGGGGCTTTTTCGTGACTGGTCAGCGGTAGTCGCTGTAGCCGTAGTCGTCCAGCGGCACCGCGGCACCGGTGGCCTGGCCGAAGTCCGGGCTGTAGTACTGATCCTCGTAGGACGGGATCGTGTACGCGGCGGCCCGGGCCTCCTCGGTCGGCTGCACCTGGATGTTGCGGTACCGGTTGATACCCGTACCGGCCGGGATCAGCTTGCCGATGATCACGTTCTCCTTCAGACCCTGCAGCTTGTCGCTGCGGCAGTTGATCGCCGCATCGGTCAGCACACGCGTGGTCTCCTGGAACGACGCCGCGCTCAGCCACGAATCGGTGGCCAGCGACGCCTTCGTGATGCCCATCAGCACCGGGCGACCCGCCGCGGGCTCGCCGCCCTCGGCGACCACCCGACGGTTCTCGGCCTCGAACTCCGCACGCTCGGTCAGCGAGCCGGGCAGGAACTCCGTCGCGCCCGAATCGATGATGGTCACGCGGCGCAGCATCTGCCGGACGATCACCTCGATGTGCTTGTCGTGGATCGACACGCCCTGAGCACGGTAGACCTCCTGGACCTCCTTGACGAGGTGGATCTGCACCTCGCGGGGGCCCTGCACACGCAGCACCTCGTGCGGGTCGGCCGAGCCTTCCATCAGCTGCTGGCCCACCTCGACGTGGTCGCCGTCGGCGAGCAGACGCTCGGTGCCGTCGGCGTGCTTGAACACCTTCAGCCGCTGACGACGGGAGAGCTTGTCGTAGACCACTTCCTCGCCACCGTCATCCGGGATGATGGTGATCTTGTAGAAGCGCTCGCCCTCCTCGAGCTGCACCCGCCCGCTGACGTCGGCGATCGGCGCCTTGTCGCGCGGGACACGCGCCTCG
This sequence comes from Mycolicibacterium sp. XJ1819, assembly GCF_053483675.1. Taxonomy (NCBI): domain Bacteria; kingdom Bacillati; phylum Actinomycetota; class Actinomycetes; order Mycobacteriales; family Mycobacteriaceae; genus Mycobacterium; species Mycolicibacterium sp. XJ1819. Next base: position 126,326 of record NZ_JBEFST010000011.1, read on the forward strand.
AACAGCTCCTGCACGCGGGGCAGACCACCGGTGATGTCGCTACCGCCGGTGACGCCGCCCTGGTGGAACGTGCGCATGGTCAGCTGGGTGCCGGGCTCGCCGATGGACTGCGCGGCGACGATACCGACGGCCTCGCCGATGTCGACGAGCTTGCCCGTCGCCATCGAACGGCCGTAGCACATCGCGCACACACCGGTGCCGGTGCCACACGTCAGCACCGAGCGCACCTTCACCTCGGTGATGCCCGCCGCCAACAGCGCCTCGATCGCCGGGTCGCCCAGGTCGTGGCCGCGCTCGACGATCACGTTGCCCTTGGCGTCGACGGCGTCGGTCGCCAAAGTGCGTGCGTAGGCCGAGGTCTCGATGTGCTGATCGCGCACCAAGGTCGCGTCCTTGCCGGAGCCCTGCGTCTCGGCAAGCGTCACCGTGATGCCGCGCTCGGTCTCGCAGTCGGTCTCGCGAACGATGACGTCCTGGGATACGTCGACCAGACGACGGGTCAGGTAACCCGAGTCGGCGGTACGAAGAGCGGTGTCCGCCAGACCCTTTCGGGCGCCGTGGGTGTTGATGAAGTACTCCAGCACGGTCAGGCCCTCGCGGAACGAGGACTTGATCGGACGCGGGATGAATTCACCCTTCGGGTTGGTCACCAGACCCTTCATGCCTGCCAGCGTCCTGGTCTGCGTGAAGTTACCCGTGGCACCCGAGTCCACGATCAGGATGATCGGGTTGTCGTCGGGATAGTGCTCGCGCAGCGCCTGACCCACCTCTTCGGTGGCGTCCTGCCAGATCTTGACCAACGCTTCGTTGCGCTCATCGTGGTTGAGCGCGCCACGCTGGTACTTCTTCTCGATCCCGTCGGCTTCCTTCTCGTAGCGGTCGAGGATCTCCTTCTTCTGCGGCGGCACCAGCACATCGGACATGGCGATGGTGACACCCGAGCGGGTGGCCCAGTAGAAGCCGGCATCCTTGAGCTTGTCGACGGTCTGCGCGACCACGATCATCGGGTAGCGCTCGGCCAGGTCGTTGACGATCCGGGCCTGGACCTTCTTGTGCATCTGCTCGTTGACGAACGGATAGTCCAGCGGCAGAAGCTCGTTGAACATCACCCGGCCCAACGTGGTCTCCGTCGACCAGACGTCGCCGGGCTTCCAGCCGTCCGGGAACAGTTCGGCCTCGACGTCGGCGGGCGGACGCTGCTGCGGCAGCCGCACCCGGATCTTGGCGCGCACCGACAGCGCACCACGGTCCATCGCCATGACGGCCTCGGCGGGCGAGCCGTACACCCCGGTCTCCGGACGATCCTTGGCGGCCGGCGTGTACTCGCCGGGCTCGCCGTCGATCATCGTCGTCAGGTAGTACAGACCGGTCACCATGTCCAGACGCGGCATGGCCAACGGGCGGCCCGACGCGGGCGACAGGATGTTGTTCGACGACAGCATCAGGATGCGTGCCTCGGCCTGCGCCTCCGCGGAAAGCGGCAGGTGCACGGCCATCTGGTCGCCGTCGAAGTCGGCGTTGAACGCCTCACACACCAGCGGGTGCAGCTGGATGGCCTTGCCCTCCACCAGCTGCGGCTCGAAGGCCTGAATGCCGAGGCGGTGCAGCGTCGGTGCGCGGTTCAGCAGCACCGGGTGCTCGGCGATGACCTCTTCGAGCACGTCCCACACCTGCGGACGCTGGCGTTCGACCATCCGCTTGGCGCTCTTGATGTTCTGCGCGTGGTTGAGGTCGACCAATCGCTTCATCACAAACGGCTTGAACAGCTCGAGCGCCATCAGCTTGGGCAGACCGCACTGGTGCAGCTTGAGCTGCGGGCCGACCACGATGACCGAACGGCCCGAGTAGTCGACGCGCTTACCGAGCAGGTTCTGGCGGAACCGGCCCTGCTTGCCCTTGAGCAGGTCGCTCAACGACTTCAGCGGACGGTTGCCCGGCCCGGTGACCGGACGGCCGCGGCGGCCGTTGTCGAACAGCGCGTCCACCGACTCCTGAAGCATGCGCTTCTCGTTGTTGACGATGATCTCGGGCGCACCGAGATCGATCAGCCTCTTGAGCCGGTTGTTGCGGTTGATCACGCGGCGGTACAGGTCGTTGAGGTCGGAGGTGGCAAAGCGGCCACCGTCGAGCTGGACCATCGGACGCAGCTCCGGCGGGATCACCGGCACCGCGTCGAGCACCATGCCCATCGGCGAGTTGCTCGACTGCTGGAACGCCGCGACCACCTTGAGCCGCTTCAGCGCGCGAAGCTTCTTCTGGCCCTTGCCACTACGGATGGTTTCCCGCAGCGATTCGGCCTCGGCGTCGATGTCGAAGGTCTCGATGAGCTTCTTGATCGCCTCGGCACCCATGGCGCCCTCGAAGTACTCGCCATAGCGGTCGACCAGTTCGCGGTAGAGGTTCTCGTCGACGATCAGCTGCTTGGGGGCCAGCTTGGTGAAGGTGGTCCAGATCTCCTCGAGCCGGTCCAACTCACGCTGGGCCCGGTCGCGCAGCTGACGCATCTCGCGCTCGCCGCCGTCGCGCACCTTGCGACGCACGTCGGACTTGGCGCCTTCGGCCTCCAGCTCGGCCAGGTCGGCCTCGAGCTTCTGCGCACGCGCCTCCAGATCGGCATCACGCTGATCCTCAACGGATTTGCGCTCGACGGCCATCTCGGCTTCCAGCGTCGACAGCTCGTTGTGGCGCATCTCGTCGTTCACTTCGGTGATGACGTAGGCCGCGAAGTAGATGATCTTCTCGAGATCCTTGGGCGCCAGGTCCAGCAGGTAGCCCAGACGCGACGGCACACCCTTGAAGTACCAGATGTGAGTCACCGGAGCGGCCAGCTCGATGTGGCCCATCCGCTCGCGACGCACCTTGGCGCGGGTCACCTCGACGCCGCAGCGCTCGCAGATGATGCCCTTGAAGCGGACGCGCTTGTACTTACCGCAGTAGCACTCCCAGTCGCGGGTCGGACCGAAGATCTTCTCGCAGAACAAGCCGTCCTTCTCTGGCTTGAGCGTGCGGTAGTTGATGGTCTCCGGCTTCTTGACCTCGCCGTAGGACCAGTTCCGGATGTCCTCGGCGGTGGCGAGGCCGATCCGGAGCTCATCGAAGAAGTTGACGTCTAGCACGTAACTCCCTTTCCCCTTTCGGGACTAGAAAACTGAAGAAATATCTACGCAAGGTCCTCTACGGAAGCAGATTCGTTGCGGGACAAGTTGATTCCCAGATTCGCCGCAGCGCGCTCCAGGTCCTCGTCGTCGCCGTCGCGCATCTCGATCGCGGCGCCGTCGCTGGACAGCACCTCGACGTTGAGGCACAGCGACTGCAGTTCCTTGAGCAGCACCTTGAACGACTCGGGGATGCCCGGCTCGGGGATGTTCTCGCCCTTGACGATCGCCTCGTACACCTTGACCCGGCCGACGGTGTCGTCGGACTTGATGGTCAACAGCTCCTGCAGCGTGTACGCCGCGCCGTAGGCCTGCATCGCCCAGCACTCCATCTCGCCGAACCGCTGGCCACCGAACTGCGCCTTACCGCCCAGCGGCTGCTGGGTGATCATCGAGTACGGGCCGGTGGAGCGGGCGTGGATCTTGTCGTCCACCAGGTGGTGCAGCTTGAGGATGTACATGTAGCCGACCGTCACCGGATACGGGAACGGTTCGCCGGAGCGGCCGTCGTACAGCATCGCCTTGCCGTCGGCGTCGACGAGCTTCTCGCCGTCGCGGTTGGGCAGCGTCGAGGCCAATAGGCCCTGCAGCTCGTCGCCCGTGGCGCCGTCGAACACCGGCGTCGAGACGATGGTGTTCGGCTCGGCCTCCAGCAGGTCGTCGGGCAGCTGGCCGGCCCACTCCGGTTTCCCGTCGACCTTCCAGCCGCTGTGCGCGGCCCAGCCCAGATGGGTTTCCAGGATCTGGCCGATGTTCATCCGTCGCGGCACACCGTGGGTGTTGAGGATGATGTCCACCGGGGTGCCGTCGGGCAGGAACGGCATGTCCTCGACTGGCAGGATCTTGCCGATGACGCCCTTGTTGCCGTGGCGTCCGGCCAGCTTGTCACCGTCGGAGATCTTGCGCTTCTGCGCGACGTAGACCCGGACCAGCTCGTTGACGCCGGCGGGCAGGTCGTCGTCGTCCTCGCGGGAGAACACCCGGATGCCGATCACCTTGCCGGACTCACCGTGCGGCACCTTCAGCGACGTGTCGCGCACCTCGCGCGCCTTCTCGCCGAAGATCGCGCGCAGCAGACGCTCCTCCGGGGTCAGCTCGGTCTCGCCCTTCGGGGTGACCTTGCCGACCAGGATGTCGCCGTCGCGGACCTCGGCGCCGATGCGGACGATGCCGCGCTCGTCGAGGTCGGCCAGCACCTCATCGGAGACGTTCGGGATGTCCCGGGTGATCTCCTCGGCGCCCAGCTTGGTGTCGCGGGCGTCGATCTCGTGCTCCTCGATGTGGATCGAGGTCAGCACGTCCTCTTCGACCAGGCGGTTGGAGAGGATGATCGCGTCCTCGTAGTTGTGGCCCTCCCACGGCATGACCGCCACGAGCAGGTTCTTGCCCAGCGCCATCTCACCGTTCTCGGTGCACGGCCCGTCGGCGATGACCTGGCCGGCCTCGACCCGGTCGCCTGCGTCGACGATCGGGCGCTGGTTGGCGCAGGTGCCGTGGTTGGAGCGGGCGAACTTGCGCATCCGGTAGGTGTGCCGGGTGCCGTCGTCGACCATCACGGTGATGTAGTCGGCGGAGACCTCCTCGACCACACCGGCCTTGTCGTTGACGACGACGTCGCCGGCGTCGATCGCGGCACGCAACTCCATACCGGTGCCGACCAGCGGCGCCTCGCTGCGCACCAGCGGAACCGCCTGGCGCTGCATGTTGGCGCCCATCAGAGCCCGGTTGGCGTCGTCGTGCTCGAGGAACGGGATCATCGCCGTCGCGACCGACACCATCTGGCGCGGCGAGACGTCCATGTAGTCCACCTCGGCCGACGAGACGTACTCGACCTCGCCGCCCTTACGGCGGACCAGCACGCGCTCCTCGAGGAAGTGGCCCTTGTCGTCGATCGGCGAGTTGGCCTGGGCGACGACGTAGCGGTCTTCCTCGTCGGCGGTCAGGTACTCGACCTCGTCGGTGACGATGCCGTCCTTGACCTTGCGGTACGGCGTCTCGATGAACCCGAACGGGTTGACCCGCGCGTACACCGACAGCGAACCGATCAGGCCGATGTTCGGACCCTCCGGCGTCTCGATCGGGCACATCCGGCCGTAGTGGCTGGCGTGCACGTCACGCACCTCCAGGCCGGCGCGCTCACGGGACAGACCACCGGGGCCCAGCGCCGAGAGGCGACGCTTGTGGGTCAACCCGGACAGCGGGTTGTTCTGGTCCATGAACTGCGACAGCTGAGACGTGCCGAAGAACTCCTTGATCGCCGCCACGACCGGGCGGATGTTGATCAGGGTCTGCGGCGTGATCGCCTCGACGTCCTGGGTCGTCATCCGCTCGCGAACGACGCGCTCCATCCGCGACAGGCCGACCCGGATCTGGTTCTGGATCAGCTCGCCCACGGTGCGCAGACGGCGGTTACCGAAGTGGTCGATGTCGTCCACCTCGACAGGCACCTCGACGCCGCCGGGCACCGTCATCGTGTCGTCGTTCTGATGCAGGCGCACCAGGTACTCGATGGTGGCGACGACGTCCTCTTCGGTCAGCGTCGTGGTGGTGATCTTCTCGCCCGGCGCCAGGCCCAGCTTCTTGTTCACCTTGTAGCGGCCGACACGCGCCAGGTCGTAGCGCTTCTCCTTGAAGAACAGGTTCTCCAGCAGGGTCTGCGCGGACTCCTTGGTGGGCGGCTCGCCCGGGCGCAGCTTGCGGTAGATGTCCAGCAGCGCCTCGTCCTGATTGGCGGTGTTGTCCTTCTCCAGCGTCGACATCATGATCTCGGAGAAGCCGAACCGCTCGGTGATCTGCTCGCTGGTCCAGCCGAGCGCCTTGAGCAGCACGGTCACCGGCTGACGGCGCTTGCGGTCGATGCGCACGCCGACGGTGTCGCGCTTGTCGACGTCGAACTCCAGCCACGCGCCGCGGCCGGGGATCACCTTGACGCTGTGCAGCGTCTTCTCGGTGGACTTGTCGATGGTCTCGTCGAAGTACACCCCCGGCGAGCGGACCAGCTGGCTCACCACGACACGTTCGGTGCCGTTGATGATGAAGGTGCCCTTCTCCGTCATCATCGGGAAGTCACCCATGAAGACCGTCTGGCTCTTGATCTCACCGGTGTTGTTGTTGATGAACTCGGCGGTGACGAACAGCGGAGCCGCGAACGTCATGTCCTTGTCTTTGCACTCGTCGACGGGGGCCTTGACCTCGTCGAAGCGCGGATCGGAGAAGGACAGCGACATCGAGCCCGAGAAGTCCTCGATCGGGCTCAGTTCGGAGAGCACTTCCTCAAGGCCGCCGACGGGATTCTCGTCGCCGCGCGCCTTGGCCTTCTCGCGCCACTCATCGGAGCCGATCAGCCATTCGAAGGACTCGGTCTGCACGTCGAGCAGCCCCGGAACCTCGAGCGGCTCGCGAAGCTTGGCGAAGGAAACTCTATTGGGCGCTCCTGGTACGGAGCCATTGGTAGCTACTGCTGACTTGGATTGGCGGGACCCTGCCAAGATGCATCCTTCCAGCACCTAAAGCGACTATCAGGAAGGCCTCAAAGGGGCTTGAGCGCCGACTCCTTCAAAATCGCGTATCTGCGTCGGTTCGGCTGGCCACTCACGACCACGACTTCCCGAACGCACGACACGCAGCCAGATCACTGAGCCGGAGCTCAGGCCAGGACATCGGTGTCAGGTGCGGGTTTAGGTGGGCAGGACGCAGCCAGCGCAACGTCCAACAATAGCGCAGGACGGCGCATTCCTCAACCACGGCATGCGACGACTGGGCGGGCGCTGGCTGGCGTCCTCAACCCATACATACATGCTGCCCAACAGACTGGCGCGTGATCGCGCGTCCGTCAAGAGATAACGCGGTGTTTGGTGTGGAGTTTTGCGCCGGCGGGGCGGGGGCGACCGTCGAACAGGTGACGAAGTCGTTGGAGTTGATCGAGTGCACGAGCGCGGCGAAGATCCGCTCGAAGGGCGACAGCGCATGTGGCGGGCCCGGCAACACGTAGCCGCGGGCAAGGCCGGCCTCGGTGGGGATGTCGACGACGGTCTGGCCCGGCTCACCCGGGGTGCCGTAGATACCGGTCCGCGTCGCCGGGTCATACACCCGACCGGCGTACATATCGGTCAGCCAACCCTGGGACAGGACCTGGACGGCCTCGACGTTCTCCGGGGCCGACGTCCCGAAGACGAGGCCGACGAACGCCTGGACAATGCCGAAGTAGGCGCTGCTCTGGAACGCGTCGGAATGTGCACCGTTGATCAGCTGGACACCGCTGAACTGGCCGGGACGCTCGGTGGACAACAGCTGGTTCGCGGCGCCGTAATAGTTGAACACCACGGGCTCTGCAGCGATGTTGAGCACCGGCACCGACAGCGGCAGCTTGTCGAGGGCCCGGCCCAGCGCACCGTTTGCCGCAGAGCCGTCGTAGAGAAGGACACCGACCATATTGGCCTTCTCCGCCCCCGGAGCTGAGTCGTAGTAGTGGCCGGCGGCACCGGCGGCCAGCATGCTGCCTGCGGATTGCCCGGAGAGGACGAACTCCGTCGGAAGCGTGCCCTCGTATCCGGCGGCCTGTGCGCTGGCGAGCAGCGCGCCGCGGTCGCCCTCGAACAGGCGCGCCACTGCGGCGTGCATCGGGTCGGCGGTGAGGCTGCATCCGTCGCAGGCGAAATAGTTCGAGGTGATCGACGGCGCGACGACGATCGCGTTGTTGCGCTCCGCAAGCTCGGTCAGCGTGCGGTCGTAGACGAACGCCCGCGCCAGGAAGCCGTGCTGGAAGTAGATGAGCTTGTCGGGTTCCCCTTCTTTCGGGTAGTACCAGTCGGCGTCCGCCGTGTACCCGTCGCCGCAGTCGATCTCCAGGGTGGATCGGCCCGCGGTCACTGACCTTTCCGGCAGCACCACGGGCGGCGCCTCGACGAGCTTGACGACGAAATCCAACAGACTCCAGGCGAGGGTCCCGATGACGTTGAGCAGCGTGGGACCGGTCATCTGCTGTTCGGTCTCGACCGGGGCGGCGAGCGCGTACACCGCGGGTTCGTCGGGGGCGTCTGGAGTGTCTTCGGCGGCGGTCTTGGCAAGCTTTGTCTCGACGGTCTTCGTCTCGACAGTCTTGACAGTTCCGGACAGGTCCTCGTTCGCCGGGCCCCTTTCCGCCGGCTCACCCCCCGCCGGCTCGCCCCCCGCCGGCTCGCCCCCCGCCGGCTCGCCCCCCGCCGGCGAACGTTCATTACCGCGCGATATTTCGGCAAAATTTCGATCGGTAATGAACGTTCGCGCATTCGCAGGGCCGTTGGAGGCTGACTTCGGGGTGTCCAACGTCGATCCCCGGCCGACGACCTCGCCTTCTCCGGCGCCTTCTTCGGTCGTCTCGCCGTCGACGTCGATATCATCGAGCCCCGCGCCGCCCTGGTCCTCAGCGTCGGTGTCGGTCTGGTCGTCCACGGGTTGTGTCACGTCGACAGAGCTATCGGCCCGGTCCTGCAATGTCGGGTCGAGATCCGCATTGTCAGCCGAATCTGTTTGCGCGTCAGTGGAATTCGACGACTGCGACATGCTGGTATCAGAGTCGCCCGACGCCGAACCGCCGTCTGCGCCGGCGTCCGGTCCGGCGGTCGCGATCCCCGCGCTGAGCAGCATGCCGGTCGACAATCCGGCAGCCAGAATCCCGGCGCTCAGCCACGCCAAGAACCGGTCTGCCATCGCCACTCCCGCTGCCGCCCGTCCCCGCAGCAAACGATAACCGGGTCCACCACCGAGTCGGCGGATTTATACGGAGCGCTTATCGGTCAGGCGGCGATGGACTCGGAACACTGCCCGATCGCGTCGGCCACGCATGTCGGTTCGAACGTGAAAATCCCGCCGCTGAGCGAGACGAACTGCTGCAACGGGTTCAAGATGAAATCTCGGGTGAGCGAGTTGGGCAGCGCCACCGCGGTCGCGGGCCCCTTGGGGGTGACGATCGAAATCTCCTCGCCGAGGTCCCCGTAGATGCCGTGGTCCTTGTTTCCGGCGAACATGTCCTTGACCCAGCCGACCATCAGCATTTCGGCCGCGGCCCCGTTCTCGGGGTGCGAATAGCCGGCGACCAATTCCTGTGCGAACTGGATGAGCGGGTTGCCTCCACGCATCGAGTCGACGTGCGATCCGTCGACCAAGGTGACGCCCACGAACGTCCCCGGGCGCGCCTGGACCAACGCGTCGATGCCGACGCCGAAGTTGTTCCAGAAGTAGACCGGGGCCGCCAACTGGTAGATCGGGATTTCGTCGGGCACCTGCTTCAGCGACTGCAACATCTTGTCGGGGGCGTCGAGCCCGACACCGTCGAGCAGCACCACCCCGGCCAGCTTGTCGATGCTCGCGTTGCCGGACATGAAGCCGGCGGCGCCCGAGACCGCGCCGCCCCCGAGCGAGTGGCCCATCAGCACGACACGGTTCGGGATCGGGTCCGCGTACCCGGCGGCGAGCGCGCTCTCGGCGAGCGCCCCGTTGTCGTCGCGGAACAGATCCGCGATGGCCTTGTGCATCACCGGCGCGCCCAGCCAGCAGGCGTCGGCGGCGAGGAAGTTCGACGTGATCGACGGCGCCACGACGATGCTGTTGGTCTGCTCGGCCAGGGCCGCCGCGGTGTGGCTGTACCACGGGCCCCGGGCGAGGAAGCCGTGCTGCAGGTAGATCAACTGATTCGGCTGCTGCTGGCCTTCTTCGACCTCCGGGAAGTACCAGTCGGCCTGAACCTCGTAGCCCTCGCCGTCGTCACACCCGCAGTCGAGGAACAGGGTGGAGGTGCGCACCGTCACCGTGCTGTTGGCGGGCAGGATCGGCGGCCCGCCGACGAGCTTGGTGGCCAGTCCGTACAGGTTGAACACGATCGTGCCGATCATCCGGACGATCCCGGGAATCTGCGGGGCGCCCGCGGTGGCGTCGGCGGCGGCCTCCTCGGGTGCCGCGAATGCGACGGCTTTGGTCTCCTGGATTTCGTCGGCGTCCACGAGCGTCCGTGCCACGAACACCGACAGGCGTTGTTCCTGCGGCTGCTCGGTCTTGTCGGTCCGGCGGTGTTGCGGCTGGGGTTCGGCCACCACCAGATCGTCGATTTCCGGCTCACCGGTGAGGACCCCGTCGTCGGTGTCGACGAGATTCAGATCGGCCGCAGGCGTGTTCGTGCCGGCGGGCTGTCGGTCGCTGCCGCGTGCCTGGTCGAGGTCGTCGGCACCCAGACCGACGGGTTCCTCGCCGATCTCGTCGATCTCGTCGCCGAGGTCGCCGAGGTCGCCGAGGTCGTCACCGAGCTCCTCGCCCGGCTCGTCACCCGGTTGGTCGGCCGACTCGTCAGGCGCCTCGTCGGCCGGTTCGGTCGCCGCGTCGGTCTTCTCGGCGTCCGCGTCGGCGGTGTCCTTCGGCTGCGACGCCGTCGCGGTGGCGCCCTCTGTCGACGAGCCCTCGGTCGCGCCCGCCGCCCCCGCACCGGCGATCGTTGCTGTCATCAGCCCGGCGGCCAGTACGCCCGCGCCGAACCACCTCAGAATTCCTTCGCCCATGCGGGCAAATCTATGGTGCGAACGCGAGCTTGTTGGTGACTTTGCCCGGAATGGACATTAACAAATTCCGGGTCGCGCGGGGACGCTAGACAGCCGCGATGCGGACCGGCACACCGGTCAGCCGCGCCATCCCGGCCAGTCGCTCGATGTCCTCGGGCGCACTGGACATCAGCTGATTGACGTTCGCACCGGCGGCCCGGTTGGCCAGCCGCCACCCGGCGGTGCCCTTGTGCCCCCAGCCGTGCGGAACGGCGACCACCCCGGCGACGATGTCCTTGGTCACCATCACCGGCAACTCGATCTCGCCGTGCGGCGACGCGATGCGCACCACGTCCCCGTCGACGATGCCCGCCGCGGCCGCGTCATCGACGTGCACGCGGGCGTGCTGGATGCGCCCGCCGCGCATCAGCAGCGGCGAATTGTGCATCCAGGAATTCTCCGAGCGGGCTTCACGCATCCCGATCAACCGCATCGGATATCCGGCTGGGGTGCGTCGTCGTGACAGCTTGTCGACTTCGGCGGCGATGTCGGCGTGCCGCAACCGCACCCGCCCGCCGCGGTAGACCACCACCTCACCCAGCACGCCGTCGCGCAGGTGGGTCGCCAGCACGGTGCCGTGCGGATGCCTCGTCGTCAGCCGCGAGAAGGACAACCCGCCGCGGCGCAGCCCGAAGCGATCACCGCCCTCGGCGAACCGGATCACGGCGTCGACGAGCAGCCGCGGGTTGAGCCGAATCCCGAACGCCGCGAGAGCCTTCCGGGCAGCGGCCAGCATCGTCAACCCCGGCGCCCGACGCCACAGCCGCTGGGTCAGGTCGTCGACGATCTCCCACTCGGATCTGGCCTGCCCGACCGGCGCGATGACGGCCTCGGTGGCCTGCCGGAACGGGGTGGGCTGCAGCGTCTGGAACGGCAGCGGGAAGTCGTCGCGCTCATACATGGTGGTGGCCGGCAACACGTAGTCGCAGTGCGCGAGCGTCTCGTTGACATACAGGTCGATGCCGACCATCAATTGCAAGGACTTCAACGCCGTCTCTAATTCGTCACCGTTGGGCACCGAGAGCACCGGGTTTCCCGCGCTGACGAACAACGCCTTGACCTGGCCGCGCCCCGGGGTGGTGATCTCCTTGGCCATCAGCGCAGCGGGCTCGGACCCCAGCACCGACGGGAATCCACCGATACGCGAGCGCCTGCGGGAGTACACCGTCCGCAACAGCGCCGCGCCCGCCTTGCCCAGCAGGCGTTCACCCGGCAGCCCGAAGCGGCCGAACATGCTGCCGCCCGCGACGTCGAGGTTGCCGGCGACCAGATTGACCGCGTCGAGCAGATAGGTTGTCAGCGTTCCGTTTTCGCCGGTACTGGTGCCGACGCGGCCGTATACCGCCGCGCGCGGGGTGCGGGCCAGGTCACGGGCCAGCGACCGCACGCTGTCGGGGTCGACGCCGGTGTGCACGCGGGTGGCCTCGGGGCGAAACGGCCGGGCCAGCCGCTCCAGCCACTCCCCGCCGTCGGCCTGGCGGGCCAGCCGCGCGCGGTCGACGAGGTTCTCGCCGAACATCACGTGCAGTAGCGACAACAGCAGGTACGCGTCGCCGTCGGGCACGATCCCGAGCCACTCGAACTGGGCTGCGGTCTCGGTCTTGCGCGGGTCGATTACCAGCACCCGCCCGCCGCGCTTGACGATGTCGTGCATGCGGTCCTTGATCCGCGGCACCGTCAACACGCTGCCATGGGACACAACAGGATTCGCGCCGATGACGACGAGCAGGTCGGTGCGGTTCAGATCCGGCACCGGCAGCGCCAGCGGCGTGCCGTACAGCAGCTGGCTGGCGACGAAGCGGTTGTTGACGTCCTGGGATCCGGCGGTGAACAGGTGCAGACGCCGGCCGAATCCGAGCATGAACGTGTTGACGGCCAGCGTGTGCGAATAGCTGAACGCCCCGGGGTTGCCGAAGTACCAGCCGATCGCGCCGGAGCCGTGGCTGCGGTGGATCGCGGCCAACCGGTCGGCGATGTCGGACATCGCCTCGTCCCAGCTGACCGGCTCGAACCCGTCCGCGCACCGCCGAAGCGGCGTGGTGACGCGGTCGGGGTCGTTGACGACCTCGGTGAAGGCGATGCCCTTCTGGCAGGCGAAACCCGCCGAGACCGGGTGGTCCTTATCGGGTCGCAGTGCGGTCAGACGGCCGTCTTCGACGGTCGCGATCATGCCGCACAGCGGCTCGCAGATCCGGCAGAACGTCGGCGTCTGGACGCTCGTTGGCTAGCCTTCGGCGCGCGGGATCGCGCCCGTGGGCGCGTCGTCGTCGAGCTGGCGGTGGCGAGCCGTGGCGTCGGGGTCGGCGCCGACGCTGCTGGTCGCGTAGCTCTGCTGGCCCTCGAGGTCCTCGCGGATCGCTTCCTGCGCCTTGGGCGGCAGGGTGTGCATGAGTTCGCGCACCCGGGCCTGGCGACGGGCCACGGCCTTACGCTCGGGCATGCCCGGCGTGGCGACGATCTGCGGCGGCACACCCTCGATCTCCTCGACACCACCGTCGTGGTGGCCGGCGTCGAACATGGCCTGCTCTTCGGCCATCGTCGACTCGTCCTTCTCCTCGGACATGCCGATCGGGCCGATCCGGCGACCGTTGAGGAACTGCTTGACGACGGGCTCGTCGCTGGTCAGCAGCACCTCACGCGGACCGAACATCACCAGCTTCTTGCGGAACAGCATGCCCATGTTGTCGGGCACGGTACGGGCGATGTTGATGTTGTGCGTGACGATCAGGATCGTGGCGTCGATCTGCGCGTTGATGTCGATGAGCAGCTGGCTCAGGTACGCGGTACGGACCGGGTCGAGACCGGAGTCGGGCTCGTCGCAGAGGATGATCTGGGGGTCGAGCACCAGCGAGCGGGCCAGGCCGGCGCGCTTGCGCATACCGCCGGAGATCTCGCCGGGGAACTTGTTCTCGTCGCCGGCCAGACCGACCAGCTCGAGCTTCTCCATGACGATGTTGCGGATCTCGCTTTCCTTCTTCTTGGTGTGCTCACGCAAGGGGAAAGCGGTGTTGTCGTAGAGGCTCATCGAGCCGAACAGCGCACCGTCCTGGAACATCACGCCGAACAGCGTGCGGATCTCGTAGAGCTCCTTGGCGGTGCACTCGATGATGTTGGTGCCGTCGACGATGATTTTGCCGCGCTCGGGACGCAGCAGGCCGATCAGCGACTTCAGGAACACCGACTTACCGGTACCGGACGGGCCGAGCAGGACGCTGACTTCACCCGGCGGGATGTCCAACGTGACGTCTTCCCAGATTCGCTGGGGCCCGAAGGACTTGGTCAGTCCCTCAACCTGAATGCCAATGCCCACGCGACGTCCTCCCGCCAAGAAAATCTGTCCAGACCACACGCCTGACCGCTTGTGGCTTGAGTCACTGTAGCCTACGCCGTCTCGACACGAAATATTGCCCTGGCCTAAATGTGATCGTTTGCAAAGAACCCGTAGACAGCACTGTGGGGCCGATCCGTTTGCTGGATCGGCCCCACAGGGCGTGTGCTACGTGTCCTACTTGACGGTGACCGTCGCGCCTGCGGCCTCGAGCTTGGTCTTGGCCTCCTCGGCAGCGGCCTTGTCGACCTTCTCGAGCAGCGGCTTGGGTGCGCCGTCGACGAGGTCCTTGGCCTCCTTGAGGCCCAGGCCGGAGACGATCTCGCGGACAACCTTGATGACACCGATCTTCTTGTCGCCGGCGCCCTCGAGGATGACGTCGAACTCCGACTGCTCCTCGGCGGCTTCGGCGGGGGCGCCACCGGCGGCGGCACCCGGTGCCGCGGCCACGGCGACCGGAGCGGCGGCGGTGACGTCGAAGGTCTCCTCGAACTTCTTGACGAACTCGGAGAGCTCCAGCAGCGTCAGTTCCTTGAACGCGTCGAGCAGCTCGTCGGTGGACAGCTTGGCCATGGTGTGGTCCTTCCTTACTTTCTTCTGGGCTTGTGGGTGGTAGTGCGGCTGCTACGCAGCTTCTTCTTTGGCGGACTTCTTCTCTTGCAGTGCGGCGGCCAGCCGGGCGACCTGCGACGCGGGAGCGTTGAACAGGCCGGCGGCCTTGGTCAGATTGGCCTTCATCGCGCCGGCCAGCTTGGCCAGCAGCACCTCGCGCGACTCCAGGTCGGCGATCTGCTCGACCTCGGCCACGCTCAGCGGCCGGCCGTCCATGTAGCCGCCCTTGATGACCAGCGATTTGTGGTCCTTCGCGAACTTCTTGATCGCCTTGGCGGCGTCGACGGCCTCGCCCCGGACGAACGCGATCGCGGTGGGACCGACGAACAGTTCGTCGAGCCCCTCGATGCCCGCCTCCGCCGCGGCACGCCTGACCAGCGTGTTCTTGGCGACGGTGTAGGTGGCGGAATCACCGAGCGATCGGCGCAGGTCCTTGAGGTTGGCCACCGTCAGGCCGCGGTACTCGGTGACCAGCGTCGCCGTCGAGTCCTTGAACTGCTCGGCGATGTCGGCGACCGCGGTGACCTTTTCAGCCTTGGCCATGCATGCCTCCTCGTGGTGGGTGACCATCGGTCGGCAGAGAAGGCGCTGAGGGGCCGGAAAACGACGAACGCCCCGACGCAGACGGGTCGGGGCGCGCAAATACAGCGTCAGCCTCGTCCTCCTGCGTGGGCCGCCCGGGCGATCCGGGACCTTCAACCGATTTCTCGGTGACCGACGGTCTTCGGTGGAACGCCGACAAGAATAGCCTGCCCGCCGCCCATCAGCCAAAACCCATGCGATTTCGGCGTCGCTAGTCGCGCTCAGCGCGACCCGTCACACCGAAATCACCAGCAGGGCGAACACGACGATCAGCAGGGCCACCCGCCGCCAGTGCAACCGGTCCCAGTGCCGGGCCAGGTCGCGGTCGACATCGCCGGCTTCGGCCCAGCGGCCGATGCGGTTGTTGACCGGCACCATCAGCGTGACCGTCATCAGCACCACCAGCGCCATCACCGCCGCAGCGGTCGTGACCAGCCAGTCCTGCCAGGTGACGACGGCGGCCGCGACCAGCGCCACCAGCGTCGCGATGTACCAGAACGGCATGACCTTGCCCAGCAGTCGACCGCTGTCTCGGCGCGCCTGCCAGAACCCGTCGTCCGGCAGCTTGTCCAGCACCGGGTTGGCGAAGACGGCGACGGCGATCTCGACTCCGACCATCGGCCCGGTCACCAGCAGGGCGATTGTTTCGAGGGTTTGCCTCATCCCTCGACCGTGCCACGTATGGGATTTGGGTGCAGTCAGTCGCGGTCAGCGCGACTGCTCACGCCGAAATCGCCAACGCAGCGGCGCCGACCAACCCTGCCTCGCCCCCAAGTTCCGCGGGCACCACCCGCATATCGCGGATGAAGTCCAGCCCGGCGTAGGAGCCCAGCGCCTCGCGCACCGGGTCGAACAGCAGGGCGCCGGATTTCGCCACGCCGCCGCCGATCACCACGCGGTCCAGATCGCACACCGCACCCACCGACGCGATCATCGCGGCGACGGCCGTGGCCCCGCGCCGAAACGCCCGCAGCGCCACGGCATCACCGGCGTTGGCCGCATCGGCCAGTTCCTTGGCGCCGGCCTCGGGCGGTGCGGCCCAACCCTGCTCGCGGGCCCACCGCGCCATCCGCGGGCCCGACGCGATGGTCTCGACACATCCGCGCCCCCCGCAGGTGCACGGCGCACCGTCCGGGTCGACGACGACGTGGCCGACGTGCCCGGCGTTGCCCGTGCGGCCGTCGTAGGGCACGCCGTCAAGCACCAATCCGCCGCCCACGCCGGTGGACACCACCATGCCGAGCAGAAACTGCGCGCCGCGGCCCGCTCCGCGCCAGCGCTCCCCCAGCGCCATGCACAGCCCGTCGCCGCCGAGCCGGGTGGGCGCGCCGACCACGGCCGACACCCGGTCGACGATCGGGAAGCGTTGCCACCCGGTGATGTTGATCGGGCTGACGGTGCCCGCCGCGAGGTCGACCGGCCCGGCCGAGGCGATGCCGACGGCACGAACGCCACCACCGGCCACCGCGAGCGCCTCGGCCAGCAACCGGTCGATCACCGCCCACACCGCCTCGGCATCACCCTTCGGCGTCGGCAGCTTGGCGTGATGGACCAGCTCACCGGCGTAGTCGACCAGACCGGCGGCGATCTTCGTGCCGCCGATGTCCAGCGCCAGGGTCGTCATCAGTGGCGGTGGGTGTTGTCGGGTTGACGCGGATCGCCGGGATGCTCGTAGCCGGGCGCGAGGTCGACGAGCGCCGCGCACCTGGCATCCAGCCACCGCCGGAACGCCCGCCGCCTCGCCGCGCCGCGCAGGTGTGCGGCGACTTCAGCAGAATCGTTGAACCGCAGCGGATTTCGGGCGCGATAGTCCTCGACTTCCCGGTCGGCCACGTCGACGTCGGCGGTGACGGCGACGAACAGCGCTCGAGCGACGGGATCGGCCAGCACCGAGGCGGCCACGCTTCCGAGCTCCAGCCGCACCACCGTGTCGGGCAGCAACTCCGCCTCGGTGGGCGCGTCGGTTGCGTGCAAACCCCGCTCGACGGCCTCGGCGGCGATTACCCGTTCGGTGACGATCACCTGGGTCAGCCACCGACGCAGCTGGCGGCCTTCGCTGGTGCCGGGGCGGGGCAGCGACGACGGCGGCCGCGCCTCCCGCAGCCGCGCCTCGCGCGCGTCGACCTCGGCCACCGACACCCCGACACCGGCGACCGTCGCCGCGACACTCATCGCACCCTCACCCGCACCGCGGGCGAGTACAGCACCTGCCCGCCGCCGGCGACCCGGATCAGCGCCCACCACTGGCCGCGCGGTGCGTCCGGCGGCGGTGCGACGTCGAAGACCAGGTCGACGGAGCTTCGCGCGGGCAGTTCGGCCCCGATCGCCGCGGGCCCCATCCACTCCCATGTGCCCCACGGGCTGATCAGGTGGGCTTCGACGGCGACACCCGCATGGGCGTCGGTGGCCACCGTGACGGTCAGCGGCGCCGTGGCCCCCGCGGTGACGTCGACGGCCTCCGGGTCGGCGACCAGACGCAGCAACCGGTCCTCGGCGGGTGCGCTCAGCGACACGACGCACACATCCTCGACGACCTGACGCCACGCGGCCGGGACATGGCTGCCGGTCACCGCGAGTTCGGCCCGCAGCGGGTACAGGCCCGGCCGGGCGTCGGCGGGTGCGGTCAGCTCGACATTGGTGGCGAGGTAGTCGCCGGCGGGCAGCATGAACGACAGTTCCGGTGGATCGGCGCTCCACCCGTCCGGGCATCCCAGCCGCACCTTGCCGTGCAGGACCGCGTCGGTGCAGTCGCTGGCGACGGTGAGCCGCAGCGAGATGGCCGAATCGGGCTGTGCGTCGAGGCGGTGCGGATGCAGGTGGGCGACGACGGGCAGGCCGCCCAGCGGGGCCGGTCCCCGATTGTGCAGCCAGTAGCGGGCGTACAACGGCTGGGCGGCCTCCGCGTCGGGTGCCAGCGCGCTGTGGTCGGCGCCGAAGACCTGCGGCATGTCGAACCGGGTCAGCACGGTGGCCACCTCGTAGCCGTGCAGGGTCAGCCGGTCGTCGGCCAGCTCCTGCATCCGTGGCTGTTCGAGCAGGTCGACCCGGGCCGCGGCGGCCACCCTGTGCAATCCGGACCTGACCACCACGTCGGTTGTGCGGCCGTGGGTTTCGACCAGTCGGATCGCGACGCCGTCGGACGGGTCGACGGTGCGGCCGCTGCCACCGGCCAGCGGATTGCCCGCGGCCTTGAGCGCGCCGAGTTGCACCGCACCGGCCGGTTCGACCTGCAGCAGCGATCCCCGTGGCGGCAGCCCGCCGTCGTGATGCCCGTTGAACACCGCCGCCGGCGGCCGGGAGAACTCCGCGCTGCGGGCGGGGATTTCGGCGTCGCGCCAGTCGCCGTCGCCGGAGACCACGGCGTAGTCGAAACTGTGGGTCCAGTGCTGGAGCTGAAAGTTCGACCCGTCGGGCGCGGTGCGCCTCGGGGGGTCGATCCAGGTTCCCGAGGGCCAACCGGTACACGAACGCATCAGCGACAGGTGCAAGGTGCCGTCGGAATCGACTGCGAAACCGGGGATTCCACGGTTGAGCACAGCGACGGTGCGGGATTCGAACGGGCCCAGACCCGACGGCGCGTCCTGGGTGACGGGCACCTCGAAGCCGGTCAGGTCGTCGATGACCGCGCGCACCGCGTCGTCCAGCGCGGAACCCGCGATGACGAGCACCGGTAGGGCCCGGGTCCCGCGAAGGTCCGCGCCCGGCGTCCACTGATCGACGAGCGGCGCGACGGCAGGCACCCACACCCTGGCTTGGCCGCTGTGGTAGAGCTGGCGTTTGAGTTCCTCGGTGTAGACGGGGTCGGCGTCGGCCAATACCGCTGCGGTGAAAGCATTCTCGTCGGGCGCGCCAAGTGCGATCCGAGCGTCCGGCAGGTTGGAGTCGACGGTGAGGTCGCCGTAGCGGGGCTTGTCGGCGCTGCTGCAGGTGGCGGTGACGCCGGCGCGGGCCAGCGCGACCATCAGGTCGCGAGCCACCTGCGCCGACGTCGACTCCGCAGCCGACACCACCTCGGCCACCGACACGGCGCGGGTGTGGGCGCCCACCCGCACCCGCACCGCCGAGGACAACCCGAACCAGCCGTAGGCGGGGTTGTCCAGCGTCCAGGGATGCACCGCGGAGTCGACGGCGGATTCGGTGCCGCGCTCGTGCATCAGCCCGAATCCGCGCCCGATCACCGCGTCGCCGACCTCGCTGACCGGCAGCGCCCCCGGCACCGGGCAGGGCCAGCGCAGCCGCAACAGCCGGTCGGCGCCGGTGAACTCGTCGATCGTGGTGTGGCACTCCACGCGGGCCACGCCGTGCCACAGCGTCAGCGTCTGCCGGTATCGCAGCAGGTCCTCGATGCGGCCGGTGACCACCAGGCGTTCGCCGAGCGGGCCGCGGTAGGCCTGCACCGTCGCGGGTTCGGCCGACGAGCACACCACCGGCCCCTTGGGCAGCAGGTGCCACGGGCCCTCCCCGGCCTCCGGATGCGCCGGATACTCCTCGTAGACGGCCAGTTCGTTGCCGACGCGTCCGTTGCCGATCAGTTCGCGGGCCGTCACGGTCTCGGTCAGCGAGCAGACTCCGCCGCCGCGGGCCGGGTCGACGCGAAGGCGGTAGTGCTCGTTGCCGATCTCGGTGCCGGACATGGCTTCCCATCCGCTCGCCGCGTCCGCGGGCTCGATCCGATAGGACTGCCAGCCGATCGACGGCAGGTCGCGGGCAAGCCAGCTGACCGATCCGGCGTCGACGTGGGTGGGCAGCGCGGCGCCGTCGGCGTCGAACACCCGGACCGCACCGTCGACCCGGGCAGTCACCACGTCGGTACGGTTGTGCGCCACCGCATTCCAGACCACCACCGGTGCGTCGACGGCCCGAGACAGCAGCGCCAACGCGTTGTCGCGGGCGCGGGTGCCCAGTTCCCATGCGTCGCGCCATCCCGTCAGCAGATCGAGGTAGACCTGGTCGGATTCCGATCCGGTGATCGCGTCGTGATGGGCACCGTAGACCAGCTGCACGCAAGCCTTGGCCAGCGCGGACTGCGGGTAGGTGGCGCCGGTGAGCAGACCCGCGAACACGGCGAACTTCTCCGCGTCGAGCACGGCCTCCTCGGCTGCCCGGTTGGCCTGCTTGGTGTCGATGTAGGAGACGTCCTTGCCGGTGTAGATGGGGTTCATGTCACGCGTCTGCGGGGACGCCGCGATGTTGCGCTCGGCCAGTTCGGCGCGCACCGCGGCGAAGAACTCACTGGGCAAGGCGCACACGAACTTCGGCCAGGTGTAGCGCGCCGCCCAGTCGCGGTGGATGTCGGTGACCCACTTGTTCGGTGGAGTGTAGTCGGTGCCCACCGGCAGCAGCACGTTACGGGTGAGCGCGACCTTCTTCAGCGAGGCGAACAGTTCGTAGGTGGCGTCCTCGGCCTCCTCCAGCGTCGCCGACGAGTCCATCCACCACCCGGCCGCGTAGTGCGCGGGCATGTAGTGGGTGAGCAGGCCGCGGCCCGAGGGGGCGATCCACTCGAACTCGCTGCAGAACTGCATGCGCTCGGCGTCCCCGCCGCCGGCCATCGGGCCCCATTGGTGGTGCGGTCCGCGCGCCCACGAACTGGACGTCAGCCCGGCGTCGGCGGCCAGTCCCGGAAACTGCGGGTCGTGTCCGAACGCGTCGAGTTGCCAGGCGGTGGCCGGGTCGGCGCCCAGGACCGCGCGCTGAAACCCCATGCCGTGCACGAAATTCCGGATCGTCGTCTCCGGGCTGGTGAGGTTGGTGTTCGGCTCGTTGTACGTCCCGCCCATCACCTCCACCCGGCCCTCGGCGAGCAACCTCCGCAGATCTGCGCGGTCTTCGGGATGGGTGTCCCAGTACGGCTTGAGGTAGTCGACCTCGGCCAGCACGAATTTGTATTCCGGCTCCCGGCGGGCCATCTCGAGGTGCGCGCGCACCAGGTCGAAGCCGTTGGTCTGCCTGCACTGTCCCGGCGGGTCCTCGCTCCACACGCTGGTGTAGGCCGCCTGGGTGTTCCACCACACGGGGTCGTAGTGGAAGTGGCTGACCATGTACATCGTCCAGCCCGGCTCGGCGACGGTGAAGACGAACGGGGTGATGGAGTCGCCCGCGACGACGCGGGCCTCGCGCTGTTGACCGACGACGGGGTCGGCCACCGTGACGGGAACCTCGATGCTGCCGTCGCCCGCCGCGGCCCGGACGCGCCCGGACAGCCCCTCGCCTTCGACACGCACCGTCGCGGCGCCGCCGGTGTATCCGACGCGCACCAACTGCAACGGCGCATCTTCGCGCCCGACGAACAATTCTGTCGACTCCGCCGAAATGACGCGCACCCCAAGACCCTACGTGCGATCACGGCCTCACGGCCGCGAAACGTCGACCACCAGCGCCCGGTGATCGGAGATCGCCAGCGCGGGCGCGTGACACCCGTCGCCCCGCAGCCCGCGGTCGTCGGTGACGATGTGGTCCAGCTGGCGGTCGGGCGCGTCGGCGGGAAACGTCGGCGCCCGCCCCAGCGCCCGCCACCTAGTCCAGCGCGCGACCGGTGGCGGCGGCATGTTCAGATCACCCATCAGCACCCGCGGCGACGCGAAGCCACGCAGGTCGCGAACCAGCCGTCGCAGTTGCACCCGGTTCCAGCCCGGCACGAAAGACAGATGGGTGTTGGCCACGGTCAGCGTGCCCAACGGGGTGTCCAGCGCCACCAGCATCGCCGCGCGGGGCTCCTCGTCGACGATCTGCACGCGGTTGGGGCCGGGCAGATACATCGGAAACCTGGTCGGAATCCGCGGCAGCCGCAGCACCTGCCAGGACTCGGCCCGATAGCGCGACAGCAGCGCGATGCCGTACGCCGCGGTGCCGGGTTGTTCGTCACCGGTGGCGGCCATCCAGGTCGCCCCCGGCGTGCCCGAGATCGCGGCGACGAACCGGTGGCTGACCGCCCCCATCGCCTCGGCGGCGACGGCGGTCAGATCGGCCTTGCCCGAGCGCGGCTGATCGAAGTCGACCTCCTGCAGCGCGAGGATGTCGGCATCGATGCGTTTGACGGCCTCGACGAGCCGGTCGTGTTGGACGACGCCGTCGTGAACACTGCGTCCGTGCAGGATGTTGAAGGTGGCCATCCGCATGGGTACTCCCATACCCACAATCACCGCCGGCCGATCAGGAGAGATGTGCCCCAGAGAAACGACGATCTGCGCGACGCACTCAAACGCGCCGCGGCCGCGCTTCGCGCCGACGGGCCGGACTTCGCGCTGGCCGGCAGTTACGCGCTGTGGGTCTTCGGGGGACCCGAGCCGGTGCACGACGTGGACTTCGTCGTCGCCGAACCCGACGCGGAGAAGGCGGCGGCCACCCTGGAGGCGGCCGGGTTCCGGATCGAGCGCACGCCGGAAGACTGGTTGTTCAAGGCGTGCGTCGGCGATGACTTCGTGATCGACGTGCTGCACCGGCTCAACGGGGTTCCGGTCGACGCCGGAGCGATTCTGGCCGCCGAAGAGTACGACGTGCTCGCGGTGCGGATGCGGGTTCTCGCGCCGACGTCGGTGCTGACGCAGAAGCTCAACGCGCTCAACGAACACCACTGCGACTTCACCAGGCTGTTGCCCGCCGTGCGCGCGGTGCGTGAACAACTCGACTGGCCGCACATTCGCGAGGCCACCTCCGACAACGATTTCGCCGTGGCGTTTCTGGTGCTCGCCGACCGGCTGGGGCTCACCGACTGACGCCGGCCCTTCGCAACCGCTGTGCCACCGCCGTGACCGCCTGCACCACCTCGACCGGTTCGAGGATCTCGAAGTCGTGGCCGACGGAGGCGAAATGCAGGACCATCCGCTCTGGGTCGTCGGCACCCGCGATGACGACGCACGCGTCGGGCCCGTCCGGCTCTATCGTCACCGATGCTGTCGAAAAATGCTGCGCGAGAACGCTTTCCGGTGCGTGGTACCGGACGCGGGCCACATAACGGTACGGCGAGGCGGTGATCGCCCGGCGTACGTACTCGGCCGCGTCGGGTGCGTCGCGGCCGGCGAAGGTGCTGCCCAGCGCCTCGACCTCCGACATCCGGTCCAGCCGCAGGCTGCGCCAGTCGTGCCGGTCGCGGTCGTAGGCCAGCAGGTACCAGCGTCGCCCGGTGGTGACGAGCTGGTAGGGCTCCAACCGCCGCCGGGTGGCGTTTCCGCGGATGTCGACGTAGCCGGCATTGACGTGCTCGCGGTCGCGGCACGCGCGCGCCAGGGTCATCAGCACCTCGGGTTCGACGGGCGGGTCCGACGACGGTGAGGTCAGCGTGACCGTCGCGTCGTGCACGGCCGACACCTGTTCGCGCAGCCGCGACGGCATCACCTGGTCGAGCTTGCTCAGCGCGCGCAGCGCCGATTCGCCGACACCGGCGACCGTGCCGCCGGCCGCGAGGCGCAGGCAGACGGCGACGGCCACCGCCTCGTCGGGATCGAGCAGCAGCGGGGGCAGCGCCGCACCCGCACCGAGTCGATAGCCGCCGCCGTGGCCCCTGCTGGCGTGGACGGGGTAGCCCAACTCGCGAAGGCGTTCGACATCGCGGCGCACGCTGCGGGTCGTCACACCTAGCCGGTCGGCGAGCTCCTCGCTGGTCCACACCCGCCGCGACTGCAGCAACCCGAGCAGTTGCAGCACCCGACCCGTCGTCTCGGCCATACGCCGATTCTGCCGCACTCATAGGACCGAAACTGTCCTATACCGCTGTCACTGTGGGGGTCATGAACATCTCGCATCTGATGGCCGATCAACTCGACTGGCACTGGACGCACCAACTCAGGGCGCGGTTCGACGGGCTGTCCGACGATGAGTACTTCTGGTGTCCGGTGTCGGACTGCTGGACTCTGCACCGCGACGGGTCGATCGATTTCGCCTATCCGCCGCCTCAGCCCGAACCGTTCACCACGATCGCCTGGCGACTCGCCCACGTCATCGTCGGTGTCCTCGCGATGCGTAACCACTCGCATTTCGGCGCGCCGGCGGCCGGCTACGACACCTGGCCGTACGCGACCGACGCGGCGAGCGCGCTTGACCAACTCGACGAGCAGTACCGGAGATGGATCGACGGGGTGCGCGGATTGTCCGATGAGGATCTCGAGCGGCCGTGCGGGCCGGCCGAGGGACCGTACGCTGACTATCCGCTGGCTGCACTGGTGCTGCACATCAACCGTGAGGTCATCCATCATGGTGCCGAAATCGCCTGTATCAGAGATCTTTACGCACACACCGTCAACAAGGGAGACCGCTGAGATGCCAGGAATGCCGCCACCCGCCCCCGACGAGCGCCAGAGCCTGCTGGAGTTCCTGAACTTCCAGCAGAACGCGTTCTTCGCCACCGCCTACGGCCTGACCGACGAACAGGCCAGGGCGACGCCGTCGGTGAGTTCACTGTCGATCGGCGGGCTGGTCAAGCATGCCGCCGGGGTGCAGAAGGGCTGGACCGAGCGGGCGGCGTGGGCTCCGGAACTCCCGCCCAAGGACGACCGTCCGATGGCGGAGGTGATGGCCGAGTACGCCGATCAGTACGTGATGCGCGACGACGAGACCCTCGAGCAGTTGCTCGACGGCCTCAAGACGCAGAGCGCCGAGACGCTGCGGGTGTTCGCCGCGGCAGAGCTGACCACGCCGGTCCCGGTGCCACCCGAGGTGCCGTGGTTTCCGCAGGACGTCGGCCACTGGTCGGTGCGCTGGGTGATTCTGCATCTCGTCGAGGAGTTGTCCCGGCATGCGGGCCACGCCGACATCATCCGCGAATCACTGGACGGCGCAACGATGTACGAGTTGATAGCGGCGCACGAGCAGTGGCCGGAGACCGAATGGATCAAGCGCTGGAGACCGGCCGGCGGTACCGTCGACTGATGCAAACCCGAAGCGGGATGGCGGTCTGTAAAGACGTCTCGCTGTGTTACGAGGACCTCGGCGACCCTGCCGACCCGGCGGTGCTCTTGATCATGGGCGTCGGCGCTCAGCTGCCGATGTGGCCCGACGGGTTCTGCGCCCAGTTGATCAAACGGGGCTTTCGGGTGATCCGTTACGACCACCGCGACATCGGGCTCTCGACGAAGTTGTCGGGCCTGCGCGCCGAGGGGTCGGTCTATCGGCGGGTGGCACGGTATCTGGTGGGACGCACCAGTGCGGTGCCCTACACGCTCGTCGACATGGCCGACGACGCCAGGCGCCTGCTGGACTATCTGGACATCGACCGTGCGCATGTCGTCGGGGCGTCGATGGGCGGAATGATCGCGCAGGTGCTGGCCGGCAGCCATCCGGATCGGGTGCGGTCGCTGGGCATCGTCATGTCGAGTTCGGGCAAGGCGTTCTCGGCGCTACCGAAGTGGCGGGTGATCCGCTTGGCGTTCGGGGCGCCGGCCAGGGATGCGTCGTGGGAGGAGCGGCTGGCGTTCGAGGTACGCAACGTGTCGATCATCAACGGCCCGAATTTCCTTCCGCCCGTTGACCAACTGCGTCGGCGGGTCGAGGAGTTGCGCGTCCGTAGTGACTACCCGCAGGGCATGCTGCGGCAGTTCGACGCGATCCTCGGCACCGGCAGCCTGTCGCGCTACACCCGCAACATCACCGCACCGACGGTGGTCATTCACGGCACCGAGGACCCGATGGTGCGCCCGCGCAATGGCCGCAACCTGGCACGCGTGATCGACGGCGCGCGATACATCGTCGTCGACGGGATGGGCCACGACCTGCCCGAGCCGGTGTGGCGCCCGGTCACCGAGGCGCTGGCGGAGAACTTCGGACTCACGACCGCAGCCAGAACTGGTACGCGTTCTCCTCGCGACTGCCATTCCGCCGGGCTTCGTCGCGAAGGGCCATGACGCGCTTGTGGATGTAATGCTCGGTCGAGCGCGGCATCTGGCCGGGGCCGTAAAGGCCGCGGCGCAGCCAGCGCGCGCGGCCGCGGCGCACCTCCCAGCGCAAGGCGTCGGACACGCTCTTGGGCGCGGGGTCGGCCACGGCGAAGCCCTGAAACTCGAGAAGGTCGATCATCTCGGTGATGGTGGCGGCGCCGTGCACGGCGAGGTTTGTCGTCAGCACGTAGCGCAGTTCGATGCCGCGCAACAGTTTCGGCCCGGTCATGGCGACACCGTGACACGCGGCAGTGACAACTTCCGGTGAAGCCCCGGTTGGTAACCCCCTGCGTTGCCAACCTCTGAGCGAGTTTGTCGCTCAACTACTACCGACCAGAGTGACTTCAGCGAGTAAATCGCTCAGAGGTTGGCACGACGACTATTACCGCCCCGTAGACCGGCCCCTATCGCAGCACCATCTGCACCGCGTAGTCGACCACCGCGTCCAGATCGGTGCCGAGTCGGCCGGCCAGCCACTGCTGTGCCAACTCGGCCATCGCGCCGGTGTACAGCGCGGCGCCCACTTGTGCCGCCACGGGGTCCGACCCCGGCTGCAGCCGCCAGCCCTCGGTCAGCACGCCTTCGCGCAGCAGGTCCTGGGTCGCGGCCCGGCGCGCCGTCAGCACCGGGTTGGCGCGCGCGTCGGTGAACAGAATCCGGCCCCGCCGCGGGTCCTGCGAACTGAACCCCAGCACCGCGGCGATCCCCGCCCGCGTGCGGGCGCGCAACGACTCCCCCGCCACCGCCATCGCGGCCTCCACCGCCTCGGCGAGCTGCGCGCTCACCTGGTCGTAGACGGCGCCGAGCAGATCGTCGGTGTCGGCGAAACTCTCGTAGAAGTAGCGGGTGTTCAGTCCACATTCGCGGCTCACCGAACGCACCGACACCGCGGCCTCACCACCGTCGCCGAAGAGCCGCAACGCCGCGTCGATCAGCTGCGCGCGGCGTTCGGCGCGGCGGTCCGTCAGCGGAACGCCGGCCCAGCGGGTCGGACTGGTCACCACGACAGCGTAGGCCGAAACCGGGTACATCTGGTCACATGCGTATCCAAATTGTATTCTGGGTACAGCCGTGACCAGAAAGGGAGCCGCCGTGATCCTGCTGCCCCACCAGTTCGTCGGAGAGTTCCTCAATCAACGCTTCGACAAGGACATCCGCCGCAATTACTTCCGCGGGATGGAGTTCGCCGCCCCCGTCGGTGACCCCGGCTGGTTCGGACCGGGCAGCGCCGTGTGGCACGTGCACTCCCATATGCAGGCACTGATCTTCGGACTGCAGTGCGCGGCGTTCATGGAGCGGCTCGACCCGTCGATCTACTGGATGGGGATGCACCACTCCCGGTTGGTCAAGCGCGACGAGAACGGCGTGGCACGCCCGGAGATCGATCCCAAGGGGGCCGTTGTGCGCCTGGGTCACTCGATCGCCTTCTTCATCGGCACCGCCTACGGCTCCACCGAGACCGCCGAGCGGCTCGCCGAAACCGTGCGGGCCATGCACCACACGATCAAGGGCACTCGGCCCGACGGCGCCCGCTACGACGCCGACGACCCCGAATGGCTGCGCTGGAACTACGCCACGGTGGTGTGGGGGCTGGCCACCGCACACCAGCTGTATCATCCGAACCCGTTGCGCGGTAAGGAGATCGACCGCTACTACGGGGAATTCGTGCGTGTCGGTCATGCGTTGGGCGGCACCGACCTCCCCGAGACCAAGGCCGATACCCTCGAGTGCCTGGAGTCCTACCTGCCCCGACTGGCGGTCACCCACGGCACCGCCGTGGCCACCGGACCCGACCTGCCGCTGGCGCAGAGCGCGGTCAACTGGGCCGTTCGCGACACCATGCCCAGGTGGGCCAAGCAGTTGATCCAGCACAAGGACCCCAACATCTTCGAGCGCACCTCCCGCCGCGCCGCGGTGTGGGCCGTCATCAACGGTCTGCACGTCGCGCAGGGCCCGATCCCGGAGTTCCGGCAGGCCCAGGCCCGGGTCGAGGCCGGCACCGACGTGCCGCACACCCTGCCGACCTACACCCCCGGCAGCGACCCGGCGCGCACCCGAGAGGACATCGAGCGCAGCTTCGCCTCGGTCTGAGGCCACCAGCCCCTCGGAGTCGGGGTGAGACCGCTCGCGCAGGCGCGCGTGATGTGAGCCGATCCACAGCTTTCGCGGCGCCACCGGCAAATTTGAGACACTGGCCGTTATGAACACGACGAAGCAGCGCGACGGCGCCAAGCTGGACCGGGTACCGCTGCCGGTCGAGGCGGCCCGGATGGGCGCGACGGGCTGGCAGGTGACCCGCACCGGGGCGCGGGTCGTCAGCAAGCTCGTCGGACGCGGCTCGTTGCAGCAGAAGATCGTCAGGGAGATCCCGAAGACGTTCTCCGACCTCGGCCCCACCTACGTCAAGTTCGGCCAGATCATCGCGTCGAGCCCCGGAGCGTTCGGCGAGCCGCTGTCCAGGGAGTTCCGCAGTCTGCTGGACCGGGTGCCGCCCGCCGACCCCGATCAGGTCTATCGGCTGTTCCGCGAGGATCTCGGGGACGAGCCCGCCAACCTGTTCAAGAGTTTCGACGTCAAACCGTTCGCATCGGCCTCCATCGCGCAGGTGCACTACGCCACCCTGCACAGTGGCGAGGAAGTTGTCGTCAAGATCCAGCGGCCGGGCATCCGCAGGCGCGTCGCGGCGGACCTGCAGATCCTCAAGCGTGGGGCGCGGCTGGTGGAGTTCGCCAAGCTGGGCCAGCGGCTCTCGGCGCAGGACGTCGTCGCCGACTTCGCCGACAACCTCGCCGAGGAACTCGACTTCCGGCTCGAGGCACAGTCGATGGACGCCTGGGTCGCACACATGCACGCCTCCCCGTTGGGCCGCAACATCCGTGTGCCGCAGGTGTATTGGGATCTGACCAGCGAACGGGTGCTGACGATGGAGCGGATCAACGGCACCCGCATCGACGACGTCGCCGCCATCCGCAAGAAAGGCTTCGACGGCACCGAACTGGTCAAGGCGCTGCTGTTCAGCGTGTTCGAGGGCGGACTGCGGCACGGCCTGTTCCACGGCGACCTGCACGCGGGCAACCTCTACGTCGACGACGACGGCAAGATCGTGTTCTTCGACTTCGGCATCATGGGCCGCATCGACCCGCGCACCCGTTGGCTGCTGCGCGAACTGGTCTACGCCCTGCTGGTGAAGAAGGACCACGCCGCGGCAGGCAAGATCGTCGTGCTGATGGGCGCGGTGGGCACCATGAAACCCGAGGCGCAGGCCGCCAAGGATCTGGAGAAGTTCGCCACGCCGCTGACGATGTCGACGCTGGGTGACATGAGCTACGCCGAGATCGGCAAGCAACTGTCCGCGCTGGCCGAGGCCTATGACGTCAAACTGCCGCGCGAACTGGTGCTGATCGGCAAGCAGTTCCTCTACGTCGAGCGCTACATGAAACTGCTCGCCCCCAGGTGGCAGATGATGAGCGATCCGCAACTGACCGGCTACTTCGCCAACTTCATGGTGGAGGTCCGTCGCGAGCACGACGACGAACTCGACGGCGGGATGCAGGCCTAGATGCAGATCCGTACCGGCACCGCCAAGTCCGGCGACATCGACATCCACTACGAGGACATGGGCGACCGCAACGATCCCGCGGTGCTGCTCATCATGGGCCTTGGCGCGCAATTGTTGTTGTGGCGCAAGGACTTCTGCGAGAAGCTGGTCAACCAGGGCCTGCGCGTCATCCGTTACGACAACCGCGACGCCGGCCTGTCCACCAAAGTGGGTGGCCACACCGGCGGCGCACTGCTGCCACGGATGCTCCGCTCGCTTCTCGGGATGCGTAGCCCGGCGCCCTACACGCTCGAGGACATGGCCGACGATGCCGCCGCGCTGCTCGATCACCTGAACATCGACGGTGCCCACGTCGTCGGCGCCTCGATGGGCGGGATGATCGCCCAGGTCTTCGCGGCCCGGCATGCCTCACGCACCAGGACGCTGGGGGTGATCTTCTCGAGCAACAACCAGGCGCTGTTGCCGCCGCCGGCGCCCAGGCACCTGCTGGCGCTGTTGCGACGGCCCACCGACGGCACTCGCGAGGCGATCATCGACAACGCCATCCGGGTCAGCAAAATCATCGGCAGCCCCGGCTATCCGGCGCCCGAGGAGCGCCTGCGTGTCGAGGCCATCGAGGCCTACGACCGCTCCTACTATCCGGCCGGCATCGCCCGCCAGTTCAGCGCGATCCTCGGCAGTGGCAGCCTGCGCCCGTACGGCCGGCGGATCACCGCCCCGACCGTCGTCATCCACGGCAGGGCCGACAAACTCATGCGGCCCGCCGGTGGCCGCGCCGTCGCCCGGGCCGTCAAGGGGGCGCGTCTGGTGCTGTTCGACGGGATGGGCCACGACCTGCCGCGTGAACTGTGGGACGACGTGGTCGGCGAACTGAAGACCAGGTTCGCCGAGCACCAGGCCGGCTGAGCGGTTATCCTGCGCTCGACAGCAAACCGCACAGCGCAGCGAATCGAGTCGTCAGTGACAGCAGTGTCTGAACCCGACTTCGAGTTGATGCAGTCGATCTACGATATCTCCGACCACTTCTACGAACTGTTCCTCGGCCCGACCATGGGCTACACCTGCGCCTACTACGAGCGCGACGACATGACGCTCGACGAGGCCCAGAACGCCAAGTTCGATCTGGCGCTGTCCAAGCTGGGGCTCGAGCCCGGCATGACCCTGCTCGACGTCGGTTGCGGTTGGGGCGGCGGACTGCAGCGGGCGGTCGAGCGCTACGACGTCAACGTGATCGGCCTGACTTTGAGCAGGACCCAGTGCGCGGCCGCCGAGGCCCGGCTGGCCAAGATTCCGACGCAGCGCACCGTCGACGTGCGGCTACAGGGTTGGGAGGACTTCGACGAGAAGGTCGACCGCATCGTGTCGATCGGCTCGATGGAGCACTACGGCCACCGCAAGTACGAGGCGTTCTTCGACACCACCTATCGCGCACTGCCCGACGACGGCGTGCTGCTGCTGCACACCATCTGCGGGTTCCACCCCTACGAGATGCACCGGCGCGGTCTGCCGCTGACGTTCGAGATCTGCCGGTTCATCAAGTTCATCGTCACCGAGATCTTCCCCGGCGGCCAGTTGCCGTCGGCGGACCTGATCGAAAAGCACGTGGCCAGAACAGGGTTCACCCTGACCCGCACGCAATCGCTGCAGCCCCACTATGTGCGCACCCTCGATACCTGGGCGGCCAACCTGGCGGCGAACCGCGACCGGGCCGTCGAACTGCAGTCCGACGAGGTCTACGAGCGGTTCATGAAGTACCTGACCGGCTGCGCGGATCTTTTCCGCAACGGGTCGATCGACGTCAATCAGTTCACGCTGCACAAGTAGCGACTAGTTAGCTACGGCAACGAGCGCGTAGCATCGGTGGCTCATCACAATTCAGCGCCTGCGAGTACCCGAACGCCCGGAGTCACTGATCCGCCAGGAAGGCGCCACTAGATGGCCAAATCAACACATTTGCGACCGCATTTCGAAGATGTTCAGGCTCACTACGACCTGTCCGACGACTTTTTCCGGCTGTGGCTGGATCCGACGCAGACCTACAGCTGCGCGTATTTCGAACGCGACGACATGACCTTGGAAGAAGCCCAGCTCGCCAAGATCGACCTGGCCCTGGGCAAGCTCGCCCTGCGGCCGGGGATGACGCTACTCGACGTCGGTTGCGGGTGGGGTTCGACGATGATGCGGGCGGTCGAACGCCACGACGTCAACGTCGTCGGCCTGACGCTCAGCGCGCACCAGAAGAACCACGTCGAAAGGCTTTTCGCGAGCTCCGACAGCCCGCGCAGCAGACGCGTGCTGCTGGCGGGCTGGGAGGAGTTCGACGAACCGGTCGACCGGATCGTGTCGATCGGTGCCTTCGAGCACTTCGGCTTCGACCGCTATGACGATTTCTTCACGATGGCGCACAGCGCGCTGCCCGACGACGGCGTGATGCTGTTGCACACGATCACGGCGTTGACGCTGCCGCAGATGGCCGATCGGGGCATCCCGCTGACGTTCGCGGTCGCGCGCTTCGTCAAATTCATCCTCACCGAGATCTTCCCCGGGGGCAGGCTGCCCTCGATCGAGAAGGTCGAGGAGCATTCGGCCAAGGCCGGCTTCGCGCTGGCCCGTCGCCAGTCACTGCAGATGCACTATGCGCGGACCCTGGACACCTGGGCCGAGGCGCTGGCCGCGCACAAGGACGAGGCGATCGAGGTCCAGTCCCAGGAGGTCTACGATCGCTACATGCACTACCTCACGGGGTGCGCACACGGCTTCCGCGCGGGTTACATCGACGTCAATCAGTTCACCTTGCAGAAGTAACACACCGCGTTACGGCGGGGATTGCGTCCAGGCGCAAACGAAACGCTAGGGTACCACCAGACCAAAGGGTGACGACGCCGCTCTACGCCGCCGCCCAGGGACGCTAACCAGGGGAAATATGTCTGATAACTCATCCGGCACCAAGGACATGACGCCGCATTTCGAGGACATCCAGGCCCACTATGACCTGTCGGACGACTTCTTCGGGGTGTTCCAGGACCCGACGCGCAAGTACAGCTGCGCGTACTTCACCGGCCCGGACGTGACGCTGTCCGAGGCCCAGATCGCCAACGTCGATCAGCACCTCGACAAGCTGGATCTCAAGCCCGGGATGACGTTGCTGGAGGTCGGCTGCGGCTGGGGGCCGACGCTGCAGCGGGCGATGGAGAAGTACGACGTCAACGTCGTCGGCCTGACGCTGAGCAAGAACCAGCAGGCCTACTGCAACGAGCTGCTGAGCAGGGTCGACAGCAAGCGCACGTTCGACGTGCGCCTGGAGGGTTGGGAGCAGTTCCACTCCCCCGTCGACCGCATCGTGTCGATCGAGGCGTTCGAGCACTTCGGTTTCGAGCGCTACGACGACTACTTCAAGACGTGCTTCGACATCATGCCCGACGACGGCCGGATGACGATCCAGAGCAGCGTCGGCTATCACCCCTATGACCTGGCCGAGCGCGGTAAGAAGCTGACGTTCGATCTGGCGAGGTTCGTCAAGTTCATCATCACGGAGATATTCCCGGGCGGGCGGCTGCCGACCACGAAGATGATGGTCGAGCATGGCGAGAAGGCCGGCTTCGTGGTGCCCGAGCCGCAGTCGCTGCGGAATCACTACATCAAGACGCTGGGCATCTGGGCCGCCAGGCTCGAGCAGCACAAGGACGAGGCCATCGCCGCCACCGACGAGGAGAACTACCACCGCTACATGCGGTACCTCACCGGCGCCCAGTACTACTTCGTCGACGAGGCCATCGACGTCAGCCTGGTCACCTACCTCAAGCCGGGCGCGGCGGCGTAGGTCCTCGCTCGGGCGTCAGGCCGCGGCGCCGGGGGCTTTAGCGGCCCCGACCGCTCCATCCTCGCCCTCGCCGTCGGTGACGTCGTCGTTGACGGCGTCGGTGACATCGTTGGTGACGGTGCCACCGGGGGCGTTGGCCACCGTTGCGTCGTCGGCACCCACCGGGTCCTGTCCGGCCGCGTCGATGTCGTTCATGACGATGTCGTCTCCGCCGCCGTCATCGTCGATTCCGGTGTCGTCCGTGTCGCCGAGCTCGTCTTCGCCGCGCGGACCGGTCGTCTCGTCGGCCGGCGGGTCGGTCGACTCGTCGATGATCGCCTCGTCGGACGTCTTGTCGCCGAAGCTGCGCTGCTGCGCACCGAAGGCCAGCACTTCCGGCTCGGGCGGGGCGATCATGGTCGTCCCACCGCCGAAGGCGTTCTCGATGCCCTCACCGATGGCACCGATGAGGTCGACGCCGACCTGGATCCAGTTC
The DNA here is from genome assembly GCF_053483675.1 of Mycolicibacterium sp. XJ1819. Lineage (NCBI taxonomy): Bacteria > Bacillati > Actinomycetota > Actinomycetes > Mycobacteriales > Mycobacteriaceae > Mycobacterium > Mycolicibacterium sp. XJ1819. Next base: position 160,290 of record NZ_JBEFST010000011.1, read on the forward strand.
GTGTCGAGGTTGAACGGCAGCGGCGTGGCCCACCGCGTCTTACCGGGGTCACCGCTCCAGTCGTAGCCGAGTTTGATCAGCACCTCGGTCGCCGGTGTCACGAGGTCCACCAGCGGCTTGATCAGCGCGTCCAACGGGGCGGGCACCGACGACAGCAGCAGGTTGTACATCGGCAGCCCCTTGGCGGGCAGCATCCAGTACCGGTTGCCGTAGGAGTCGACGCGGCAGTTGGCTCCCGGGCAGTCGCCGTCGAGGATCTCGGCGATCTCGTCCTCGGAGTAGCCGTAGGCGATGGGATCGTCGGGACCGTTTCCATCCGGCGTCAGGTAGTAGCCATGCACGTCCTCGAAGGCCGCAAACGCGTTGATCAACGCCAGCACGTTGCCGAAATTCACCGGCGCATACATCACCGGGTCGAATTCGTATCCGATGAAGTCCATCGCTTTGCCGATGTCCTCGGCCAACTCGACCGGGGTCGCCGGGCCGAATGTGATGTCCAAGAACGGAATCGTCGGCAGAAAGCCGAACCGGGTGAACAGCCCGCCGTCGGGGTTGTAGGCGTTGCCGATGAGCACGACGCCGGCCACCTTCTCCAGCAGCTCGGGATTCTCCGCGAGTCGCCGCAGCGCATCCGACACCACGGCACCACCCTGCGAGTAGCCCAGGACCAGTGCGCCGTCGGGGTCGGTGAGGTTCTGCACCGCGCCGACCAGACCGTCGACGCCCTGCCCCACCGAATCGTTCCAGGTATCGCACCGGCCCGGTTGGCACCAGGTGGGGAAGATGATCAGCGGAAAGAACGACGCCGGGTAGTCGATGCCTTGCAGATTGCAGCCGTTGGTCGACGTGCACGACGGATTGAACGGCGCGCTGTAGCGGTCGACGAAATGCTCACGGTAGAACTCGACGTTGTTGGCGTCCGGTGTGCCGGTCCCCGGAACGATCAGCGCGGTGGCGGCCAGGCTGATCGCCGACATCAGCGCGGCCACCGCACCCATCACCGCGGTGCTGAACAATCCGAGCAGGAAAAGACCGACGAGGCGTATCCCCTTACGCATGTGTCAACAATGGCACTTTGCGCACGGACCGTTGGGCGATCGGAGAAACTTTCCGACGAAAACTGACCGAGCCTGCCGAAATACCGCCGTGCCGAAATTGTGATCATGCGGTGCGAATACTTCGCGAATACATAGGGAAACACCCGATTCCCTCGACGCCGCACGCCGCTACCGTGTCCTGCTATGGACGGCGTTGAAGACCCGGCGTGCTACCTCGCCGAGTGGTACCTGCCGGAGTTGACGAAGCAGTCGGTCGACGACATCGTCACGCGCCTCGACGCCGCAGCCGCCACCGTCAGCGACGAGGGGTCACCGGTCCAACTGCTGGTCACCGTCGCGGTTCCCGGCGACGAAGTGCTCTACGGGGTGTTCGGCGCCTCCTCCCTGGACATCGTGTCGCGGACGTGCATGCAGGCGGGAGTTCCGCATCAGCGGTTGTCCGGCCACGTCGGCACCCGGATACGGCGAGAACTCGCCTGACGTCGCCATGTGTCTGACGCCTGACGAGGCGTCACCGGCTCGTTGTACCCTCGACTCGCTTTAACCAGGGGGTAGGTCATGGCTTCGGGCGTCGTCGAACGTCCTGCCGAGTTCCGGACCGTTGTGGAGTTTCTGGACTCGACAGCACGACAGCCGTCCGGTCTCGTCATCGACGGCGAGGCGGGTATCGGCAAGACGACGCTGTGGCTGGCCGGGGTGGAAAAGGCACGTGAGCGCGGATTCCGGGTGTTCTCCGCCCGCGCCGCCGAAGCCGAGACCGCGCTCACCTATGCGGCGGTGGCCGATCTGCTCGCCGACGTCGACCAGGCGGTCATCGCCGCATTGCCCGACGTGCAGCGCCTCGCCGTCGACCGCGTCCTGCTTCGGGCCACCGGCGCAGGACCACCGACAGACGAAGGGGTGGTCGCCGCCGCCGTGGCGGCGATCGTCGACCGGCTGGCTGAAGACGCGCCGGTGCTGGTGGCGGTCGATGACGTGCAGTGGCTCGACGCGTCTAGTCAGTCCGTGGTGACGTTCGCGGTCCGACGGTTCAGCGGGCGGGTCGGGCTGTTGTTCACCGAGCGGACGGCGCACGAAGGCCCGAGCGCGGCCCAGGGGCTGCAGTTGGCCATTCCGGACGGCGTGCGGACGGTACACGTCGGCCCGCTGAGCCTGGGAGGTCTGCACGCGCTGGTCTCCGAGCGGTTGGGGCGGTCGTTTCCGCGCCCGACGATGGTGCGCATCGCGGACATCTCCGGCGGAAACCCGTTCTACGCCCTGGAATTGGCGCGAGCCATCGAGGCGGGCGCCAAAGAGTCGTTGCTGCCCGCGACGCTTGCGGAGTTGATGCGGCAGCGGATCGGTCGGTTGCGAGACGAGACCCAGGATCTGTTGCTGGCCGCCGCGTGCGCCGCGGCACCGACGGTCGGGTTGCTCGCACAGGTGACGGGGACGACGACGGAGCGCGCCGTCGATCTGTTGGGCGAGGCGAAAGCCAAGGGCATCATCGCAATCGACGGCGATTCGGTGCGGTTCACGCACCCGTTGCTGGCGCGCAGCGTATACACCGATGCGACGCCGGGTGCGCGCCGAGCCATGCACCGAGCGCTGTCGGAGACTCTTGAGCCGCTCGAGGTGCGGGCCCGGCACATGGCGCTGGCCGCGGCGAGCGCCGATCCCGATACGCTGCAAGCCCTCGACGACGCCGCCGCGGTGGCCTCCCAGCGCGGCGCCCCGTCTACCGCTGCCGAACTGCTCGACCTGGCCATCGGACTTGGCGGTGACGCACCGACCCGGCGCATCCGCGCCGCGGACCACTGCCTGCACGCCGGAGACCTGGAGCGCGCCTACACCCTGCTGGACAGCATCATCGATCGAATCCCACCGGGAATCGAGCGGGCGATGGCGCTGAACCTGCTGGCCGCCATGAGGATTCACCACAACAGCTTCACCCGCGCCGTCAGCATGCTCGAGGAAGCACTCGACAACACCGAGGGTGACCGTGAGGTTCGGGTGCGCACCCTGCTGCTGTTGTCGTATGCGCGGCTCAACGCCGGTGAGTTCGCCGAGGCGTTGCAGAACGTCGAGCGTGCTGCGTCGTATTCGGAGGACGTCGGCGATCCCGATCTCACCAGCCAGGTGCTGGCCGTGCGGGCGACCATCGCCTGCATGTGCGGGCGCGGCGTCGACCTGGGGAGTCTGCGCCGTGCGTTGGCGTTGGAAGAGCCCAACAGTGACGCGCCGATCGCGTTTCGGGCCAGCGCCAACAACGCCTTGATGTTGGCGTGGGTAGGGCGCCTCGACGAGTCCAGCGAGTTGTTGGCCGAGGTGCGCCGTCGCTGCATCGAGCGCGGCGCGGAAACCGACCTGATTTTCGTCGCCGTGTTCAGCGCGTTGACCGAGATTTGGCGCGGCAGATACGACGAAGCGGCCCGGGTTGCGGCGGAGACGGTGGAGAGGGCGCAGCAGCTCGGCGGAGATCACATGCGCATCATTGCGATGACGGTGTCGGCTGCGGTGGCAGCGTATGCGGGCGATCAGGCGAAGACCCGCGAAAAGGCCGCCGGAGCAATTGATTTGGCTTACCGCTGCCAGTCACCGCGACTGGCGGACTGGGCGTCGGTCAGCCTGGGATTTCTCGAGGTGTCACTCGGCCGCTACGAGCAGGCGGTGCAGGCGCTGAAACCGCTGACGGCGAGGTTCGAGTTGCTGCCGGGCACCGAGATCATCACCGTGGGTTACGCGCCGGACGCGATCGAGGCACTGATCGCACTGGGCCGCGCCGATGAGGCTGAACCGATGATCGAAGCGCTGGAGAGCAATGGCCGGTTGGTGGATCGGCCGTGGATGTTGGCCACGGGCGCACGCGGTCGCAGCCTGTTGCTGGCGGCGCGCGGTGACATCGGCGCCGCGTGCGAGATGGCCGAACAGGCACTGGCCCATCACAAGCGGCTGCCGATGCCGTTCGAGCACGCGCGGACGCAGCTTCTGCTCGGCCAGTTGCAACGCCGGCACCGCAAGAAGGACGCCGCACGCAAGACGCTGACCAAGGCACTGCAGACCTTCGAATCCCTCGGGGCGCCACTGTGGGCCGACCGTGCGCGCGCCGAATTGGAGCGCTTCACCATCACGTCGGGCAAGACCGAAGGGCTCACACCGGCGGAGCGGCGCGTCGCCGAACTCGCGGCCAAGGGCATGACGACTCGCGACGTGGCCACGGCACTGTTCATCAGCCCGAAGACGGTGGAAGCAAACCTCGCGCGCATCTACCGCAAGCTGGGCATCAAGACCCGTGCCGAACTCGGGCGCGCGATCGTCGGTACCGAGGAAGGTTAGGCCGCCGTCGTCTCGGCGGTGAAGTTGCGGGTGATCGACGGGTCGACCGGAATGCCCGGTCCCGTCGTCGTCGAGATCACGATCTTCTTGAGATAGCGACCCTTCGACGATGTCGGCTTGGCCCGCAGGATCTCGTCGAGCGCGGCGCCGTAGTTCTCGGCCAACGCCTTCTGGTCAAACGATGCCTTGCCGATCACGAAGTGCAGGTTGGCCTGCTTGTCGACGCGGAAGTTGATCTTGCCGCCCTTGATGTCGGAGACCGCCTTGCCCACATCGGTGGTCACCGTGCCCGTCTTCGGGTTCGGCATCAGCCCACGCGGACCGAGCACGCGTGCGATGCGGCCCACCTTGGCCATCTGGTCCGGTGTGGCGATCGCGGCGTCGAAGTCGAGGAACCCGCCCTGGATCTTCTCGATCAGGTCGTCGCTGCCCACGATGTCGGCGCCGGCGGCCTCGGCCTCAGCGGCCTTCTCCCCCACCGCGAACACCGCCACCCGCGCGGTCTTACCGGTCCCGTGCGGCAGGTTCACGGTGCCGCGCACCATCTGGTCGGCCTTGCGCGGGTCCACGCCCAGCCGGATCGCCACCTCGACGGTCGCGTCCTGCTTCTTGCTCGACGTCTCCTTGGCCAGCCCGACCGCCTCCAGCGGCGTGTACAGCCGGTCGCGGTCGATCTTTTCGGCGGCCTCGCGGTATGCCTTGCTCTTCTTGCTCATTGCCATCTCCTGATTTCAGAGTTGTGGTGCGGGCCGATGCCAGCCCTCCCACGGGTCGCACTACTCGACCGTGATGCCCATCGACCGGGCCGTGCCGGCGATGATCTTGGCGCCCGACTCGATGTCGTTGGCGTTCAAGTCTTCCTTCTTGGTCTCGGCGATCTCGCGGACCTGATCCCAGGTCACCTTCGCGACCTTGTTCAGATGCGGCTCGCCGGAACCCTTCTGCACCCCCGCGGCCTTCAGCAGCAGCTTGGCCGCCGGCGGCGTCTTGAGGGTGAAGGTGAAGCTGCGGTCCTCATAGACCGTGATCTCCACGGGCACCACGTTGCCGCGCTGGTTCTCCGTCGCGGCGTTGTAGGCCTTGCAGAACTCCATGATGTTGACGCCGTGCTGGCCCAACGCCGGACCCACCGGGGGCGCCGGGTTGGCCTGGCCGGCCTGGATCTGCAGCTTGATCAGCCCGATGACCTTCTTCTTGGGAGCCATGGGTGTTGGTGTTCCTCTCTCGTTTCTCCCGCGACTTGTGTGCGTTTCGTTGCGGTCAGCGCTCCTGAACGCACACAAATCGCCGGCTAGATCTTGGCGACCTGGGTAAAGGTCAGTTCCACAGGTGTTTCGCGACCGAAGATGGACACCAGCACCTTGAGCTTCTGTTGTTCGGCGTTGACCTCGCTGATCGACGCCGGCAGCGTGGCGAACGGCCCGTCCATCACCGTCACCGATTCGCCGACCTCGAAGTCCACCTCGATCGGTGCGCGCTCGATACCGGAATCGGCGGCGGCGGCCGAGGTCGACGCGGCCTTGCCCGGCTTCTTGGCGGTCGCCGGCGGCAGCAGGAACTTCACCACGTCGTCCAGCGACAGCGGCGAGGGCCGCGAGGTCGCACCCACAAAGCCGGTCACCCCGGGCGTGTTGCGCACCGCGCCCCACGACTCGTCGTTGAGCTCCATGCGCACCAGGATGTAGCCCGGCAACACCTTGCGATTGACCTGCTTGCGCTGGCCGTTCTTGATCTCGGTGACCTCTTCGGTGGGCACCTCGACCTGGAAGATGTAGTCGCCGACGTCCAGGTTCTGCACGCGGGTCTCGAGGTTGGCCTTCACCTTGTTCTCGTAGCCGGCGTAGGAGTGGATGACATACCAGTCGCCGGGCTGCAGCCGCAGTTCCTTCTTCAGCGCGACCGCCGGATCCTCCTCCTCCTGCTCCTCCTGGGCCTCCTGAGGCGCTTCGTCGGCAGCGTCGCCGCTCACGGCGTCACCGGCGACCTCGACGTCCTCCGTCGTCACAGGGTCAGTGGTGGAGTCGTCGACCACGTCGACGCTCTCGGCCGAAGGCGTGTCGCCCTCGAAGCTAGTCACTTGTCAGTCCTCTCACATCTACTACTCGTCAGCCGAACACCAGGCCCACGAGCCTGGCCAGGCCGTAATCCGCCGCGGCGATCAGCGCCACCATGAACGCCAAGAACACCAGCACGACGATGGTGTAGTTGACCATCTGGTTGCGGTTCGGCCAGATCACCTTGCGCAGTTCGGCGACGACCTGCATCAGGTAGTTCCAGACGAGCGTAATCGGGTTGCGCCGACCTCCGCCGTCGTCACCGCGCTTCTTGGCGGTCTTCTTCGTGCCCCAGGCACCGTTCTTGGTGGGCGCGGCCTTGGTGCCGGTCGCCAGGTCGACGGCGTCGCCGGCGTCCTCGCCGACCGCACTCCGTCGCGACCGCTTGCCAGTGGGCCGGGTCGGACGGGTCACGATCGCCGACGACCCGTCGGTGGTGTCGTCGGTCTCGGCGCCTGTCGAACGACGGCCTGCCGGCTCCGAATCGCTCACCGCATGCCTTTCGTCTGGTGTCCTGTGGTCACCTTCCAGTGTCCACACCTTGTCGAGTATTCAGTTGAGCAGGGGCGACAGGACTTGAACCTGCAACCTGCGGTTTTGGAGACCGCTGCTCTGCCAGTTGAGCTACGCCCCTTCAGGATGGCACTGGTGGCAGGCCACCCGCTCCGGGGCTCACACAATTTGCGCGCTCCCCGACCGGTCGATCTGGAACCGTACGGACAGCGCGCTGGACTGGGAAAACCCCGAGGTCCGAGTGTACCGCGCTATCCGGCCCAGTTACTAATCAGCCTTTTGGCCGTTCTCGGAGACCGCCGTGCGTACCACCTGCCCCGTCTCCGGATCCCATTTCACCGAGATCGAGTTGTCGCCCTCATGGCCCATCAGCGTGGTGAACGACTCCATCACGATCGCGCCGTTGTCGTCGGTCAACACGTTGCGGGTGGTCACGATGTCGGCCCCGAATCGCTCGTCGACCGTCTCGATGTGCATCACGCCGGTGAGTCGGTCACCGTCCTGGATCGGTCGGTGGAACTTGAACTTCTGGTCCACCTGCACGATCTGCATCGTCTCCAGGCCCACGTCGACGTGCTGGAAGAAGTGCCGTTGGATCATCACCGCGAAGATCGACATGAACGTCAGCGGCGCGATCAACCCGCTGTGCCCCAGTTGCGCGGCGGCGTCCTCGTCGACGCTGGCCGGCGCGTCGGACTTGACCGCATTGGCGTACTGGCGGATCTGCTCACGTCCCACCACGAACGTGTCCGGGTACTTCCAGACCATCCCCTGGATATCGGTCTTGAGCGCCATCGTCTACGCCAGCTTCGCGGTCGCCACGGCGCGGCCGAAGATCTTCTTTCCCCCCGCGGTCGCCGAGAGCGCGATCGTCACCGACTTGGTTTCGGGCTCAACGGATTTCACCCGGCCGTTGAACACGATCTCGGCCCCCACGCCGTCATTGGGCACCGGCACCACCGCGGTGAAGCGGACGTTGTACTCGGTGACCGCGGCCGGGTCGCCGACCCACTCGGTGACGTATCCGCCGCCCAATCCCATGGTCAGCATGCCGTGCGCGATGGCGGTGTCCAGACCCACCTGCTTGGCGATCTCGTCGTCCCAGTGGATCGGGTTCAAATCGCCGGAAACGCCGGCGTAGTTCACCAGATCCTGGCGCGTCAGCGGGACCACCTTCTCGGGAAGCTTGTCACCCACCTTCACCGTTTCGAACTCACGCAGTGGCATCTGAAAAACCCTCTTCTCCGTCGCCCGTTCGACCCGCCAGGGTCGTATATGTCTCCTGTAGCACGTCACCGGCTTCGTTGGTGACGATGTTCTTGAGCACGACGATGTCAGTGCCGTGCGCCTGCCGCACGGAATCGACGTAGACATCGCAGTAGAGCTTGTCGCCGGCGAAGATCGGCCGAAGGTATTTGAGCACCTGGTCGACCTGGACGATCTTCATGTCGGTGAGGCGGATGTTGGCGGATTCGAAGAACGACGTCTGGACCATGTAGCCGAAGACGCTGATGAACGTCAGCGGTGCGGGCAGTGCCCGATGGCCGAGCTCGGCGGCCGCCTTCTCGTCGAAGAACGCGGCGTGGTCGTTCTTCACCGCGGTGGCGTACTCGCGGATCTTCTCCCGGCCGACGATGTAATGGTCGGGGTAGCGGTAGTGCATCCCGACGAGTTGATCTGACAACGCCACGCTTGGTGAACCTACCTAGTCAGTCCGGCGGACCGAGGTCAGTGCTGCCTACCGCGACTCTTTGTGCGGCTGGTGCTTGGCGCAGTTCGGGCAGAACTTCTTGAGCTCGAGCCGGTCCGGGTCGTTGCGGCGGTTCTTCTTGGTGATGTAGTTGCGGTGCTTGCACACCTCGCAGGCCAAGGTGATCTTGGGCCGTACGTCGGTACTGGAGGCCACTTCCGTCGTCCTTTGTTTACGCGTACTTGCTGTCTTGTAGCGGTGGGGGGACTCGATCCCCCGACCTCACGATTATGAGTCGTGCGCTCTAACCAGCTGAGCTACACCGCCCCGATGGGCCGAGCAGCGACGCGGCCCGTCCACCGAGCCCCCTAACGGAATCGAACCGTTGACCTTTTCCTTACCATGGAAACGCTCTGCCGACTGAGCTAAGGGGGCCTGACCCGCCTGCCGTGCCGCGGGCCTTAAAGAGGGTACATTCTCCGGGATTGGCTCGCCAAACCGCTGTTCACTTGGCACCCGAACCGCCGGCGGGCGCCTCGGCCCCCAATTTCGGCGGGTCTAGGGCGATTCTGTGTCTGTTCGCGATAATCAAGCCGTGATCGAATCCGCGCCCCCCAGAGTCGCCGTCTACTTCGACTTCGACAATATCGTCATCTCCCGCTACGACCAGGTGCACGGGCGCAACTCGTTCCAGAAGGACCGCGCGGCCGGATTCCACAAACAGCCGGGGCGGCTGGCCGAGGCGACCGTGGACGTCGGCGCGATCATCGACTTCGCGTCGTCGTTCGGCACGCTGGTGTCGACGAGGGCCTACGCCGACTGGTCGACCGACGTCAACGCCGACTACCGCGAACAGTTGGTGGGCCGGGCCGTGGACCTCGTGCAGTTGTTTCCCACCGCGGCCTATGCCAAGAACGGCGCCGACATCCGGCTCGCGGTCGACGCGGTCGAGGACATGTTCCGGCTGCCCGACCTGACCCACGTCGTCATCGTCGCCGGCGACTCCGACTACATCCCGCTGGCGCAGCGGTGCAAGCGCCTGGGCCGCTACGTCGTCGGCATCGGCATCACCGGCTCGATCAGCCGATCGCTGACCGCGGCGTGCGACGAGTACGTCTCCTACGACTCGTTGCCGGGGGTCGCGCCGGTCAAGACGGAGGCGCCGAAGCGGCGGCGCACCAAGGCCGACGCCGGGCAGGACACCGAGACGCCCGACCCGCAGGCCGCCGCGACCGCGCTGCTGGAGCGGGCCCTGCGGATCGCCCACGGCAAGGACGACTCCGACTCCGACTGGCTGCACAACTCGGCGGTCAAGGCCCAGATGAAGCGGATGGACCCGTCGTTCTCCGAGAAGGCGCTGGGCTTCCGCTCGTTCAGCGATTTCCTGCGGGCCCAGGGCGACCTGGTCGAGCTGGACGAGAGCAGCACCATCCGCATGGTGCGGCTGCGCGGTAACGACTGAACGCGACTGCCTAGTCTGGGGCCATGACGGATCGCCTCTACTTCCGCCAGTTGCTGTCCGGGCGTGACTTCGCGTCCGGCGACATGATCGCCCAGCAGATGCGCAACTTCTCCTACCTCATCGGTGACCGCGAGACCGGCGAGTGCGTGGTCGTCGACCCGGCCTACGCCGCCGGTGAGCTGGTCGACGCCGCGGAGGCCGACGGCATGCGGCTGTCCGGGGTGCTGGTCACCCACCATCACCCCGACCATGTCGGCGGTTCGATGATGGGCTTCGAACTCAACGGCCTGCCCGAACTGCTGGAGCGCACCAGTGTGCCCGTACACGTCAACAGCCTTGAGGCCGACTGGGTTTCCCGCGTCACCGGTATCGCGCTCAGTGAGCTGACCACCCACCAGCACGGCGACATCGTCAAGGTCGGCGGGCTGGACATCGAGCTGCTGCACACCCCCGGCCACACCCCGGGCAGCCAGTGCTTCCTGCTCGACGGCCGGCTCGTCGCCGGCGACACGCTGTTTTTGGAGGGCTGTGGCCGCACCGACTTCCCGGGCGGGGACTCCGACGAGATGTTTCGCAGCCTGCAGGCGCTGGCCCAGCTACCCGGCGACCCGACGGTGTTTCCCGGCCACTGGTACTCGGCCGAGCCCAGCGCCTCGCTGTCGGAGGTGCGCCGGACCAACTACGTGTACCGGGTCAGCAACCTGGATCAGTGGCGCACGCTGATGGGCGGCTGAGTTCAACCGTCCCAGCGCTGTTTCACCACTGATTTCGTTGCGATAGTGCTTGAACACTCAACGATCCGTCGTTATTGACATCGCTACTGCGTCATACCCGTGACAAGACGGCCGCCTCCCGGCAAACTATGACGCGAGCGTAAATTCATCCGGCCCCGGGGGCGTCGTGAAGAACCTGGTGTTGTGTTTCGACCGCGGTGCGACCAACGCCGAACGACTGTTCTCGCTGCTCGACGACGGCGGCGATCAGACCACCTGGAGTTCCTCGGACCGCCCCGGTGCCCTGCGCTCGCGCTGGCCGTCGACGGTCGCCGAGGAGGCGCGGGGCTGGATCGCCGGGGCGTATGAGTTCCTGCTCGAGCAGTGGGCGCCCGGCGATCGCATCTACGCGTTCGGCGCGGGCCTCGGCGGATCGTGCGCGCTGGCGTTGACCCGACTGCTGGGCACCGTCGGCCTGCTGCCCGATCTGAAGGACTACGTGCTGGCCGCCTACGCCCTCCCCCGCACGCAACGCAGCCCGCAGGACTGGGAGCGCGTGAAGCAGCTCGCGGCCGAGCTGGCGGGACAGCCCGAAAACTCGGTTCCCGTACGGTTTTTAGGGCTCTTCGACACGCTGAGGGTGCCCGGCGTCGCGCGGCGCGCCGCACCTCCGGTCGCAACCGGGCCGACTCCCGACGTCACGCCGGGGCGGCACGCCGTGGCGATCGACGGTCCGCTCGGCGGCCAGTCCGCTGCGTCGGCCGGCGTCGAGGAGGTCTGGTTCCGCGGCGCGCACTGCGACATCACGGGCGGGCCGAGAGCTTGCTGGCCGATGGCCGACATCGCGCTGGACTGGGTGCTCGACGGCGCCGTGCAGGCGGGGCTGGCGATCTCGGCGTCGCGGCGACACGACGCACCGGCTCCCAGCGAATTCGACGCGCTGACGGGCAACGTCCATACGGTGTCGTGGCGCAGACCGCCCGTCGACGCGGTGCTGCACGCCAGCGTGGAGTTCTACCTGCGTCACCACCCCGAATACTGGCGGCGGCTGCCGGCCCGGGTGTGCTGGGCCGACCCGGAGTGGGCGGCCCGCGGCGAACGGCTGCTGCCGGCCGTGGCGCCACGCGAGCGGGTGCTGACCGCCGCCGCGTCCTGATCGCGCCGGCGCGATCCCAGCAAATGACGGCTGCGCAGATTGGCAAATGCTGTGGCGACGGCCGGACCGTGATATACAGCGGGGCGTGGAGTGGGCCCGACAACGGTCATTGCGCCTGACCGACATCTCGTCCAGCGGCTGGACGGCGCTGGCGGCGTGGGTGGCCGTACTGGTGCTGATCGCGGCGCTGGTGTACGCGTGGCGCGCGTATCAGCGGGCCCGGCGGCAGACCGAAGAGTTGATGCAGCCCAACGTCGCGATGTACATGGAGCCCGCGGCGAACGACTGGCATCTCGTCGAACTCGTGGTGAAGAACTTCGGCCGCACGGCGGCGTTCGACATCCGCTTGGAGTTCGCCCATCCGCCGACCGTGGCCAAGTACGAGTCGACCTATGAAGACAACTACGTCGACATCGTCCCGCTGAACCTACCCGCGGAAATACCGTATCTGGCGCCGTCGCAGGAGTGGCGGATCGTGTGGGATTCGGCGCTGGACCGCCGCGAGTTGGGCGAAGCGATCGCGTCGCGGTTCGACGGCGCGGTGACCTACTTCGGCGAGCCCGCCGGTGACCGCAAGAGCCGCGGGAAGAAGCGCGCCAAGCGCCGGTTCCGGTCGACGGCGGTGCTGGACTGGGCGACACTGCATCCCGTCGAGCGCCTGGAGTTGCTCACCACTCACGACCTCGCCCGCCAGGAAAAGCAGAAGCTCGAGCTGCTGCGTCACCTGTTGACCTATTACCACTACGCGGTCAACGAGAGCCGCGAGGACGTCCTGCGAAGCGAGATCAACCGGGTCCGCAACGCCGCCGACGCGATGCGCGACCGCAACCGTGCGGAGTTCAGCGCCCCGCCCGGCAGCAACGGCGTCGAGCACAACAACGTCAACTTTTCCAACGTCGACCAGGGTGCCAACCAAGGCGCCGACTATGACGACACCCGCACCCAGGTGATCAACGGCCGCCACCGCCGCCCCTACGAGTAGCCGACCGGTTGGCCGGTGGCGCTGCGGCGCTACGTAACATCTGTCAGATGACCAGCACAGTCGGCTTTGAACTCAACGAATCCGTCGCGACGATCAGCATGGACGACGGGAAGGTCAACGTGCTCGGCCCGGACATGCAAGCCGCCGTCAACGGCGCCCTGGACCGCGCCGAGAAGGAGTCGGCCAAGGCCGTCGTGCTGGCCGGCAACAGCCGGGTGTTCAGCGGCGGGTTCGACCTGACGGTGTTTCAGTCCGGTGACAAGAACGCCGCGCTGGGCATGCTGACCGGCGGCTTCGAACTCGCGGTGCGCTGCATGACGTTTCCCGCCCCGGTGATCATGGCCGCCACGGGCCCGGCCATCGCGATGGGCTCGTTTCTGTTGCTGTCCGGCGACCATCGCGTGGGACAGCCCAAGACCAGGTGCCAGGCCATCGAGGTGGCAATCGGGATGACGATCCCCAACGCCGCACTCGAGATCATGCGCATGCGGCTGACGCCGGCGGCCTTCCAGCGCGGCGCCGCGCTGGCGTCGACTTACGCCGGCGACCACGCCGTCGCAGCCGGCTGGCTCGACGAACTCGTCGACGCCGACAAGGTGCTCACCCGCGCGCAGGAGGTGGCCGCCGAAGCGGCCCAGCTCAACACCGGCGCGCATCTGGCCACCAAGCTCAAGGCGCGCGATGCCGCGCTGACCGCGATCAGGGCCGGAATCGACGGGCTGGCAGGAGAATTCACGCTCTTCTGAGCCGGTCACAGACCCTGTCGGGAAATGGGGCAAATGCCCCATGTGTCCGGCGTGGTCGGTCGACGAGTGTGGACGTATGACCACCACACCACAAGCGGCCGCGGCCGCGATCAAGAACCTTCCGCTCCCCGACGGCGACGATGAGCGCGCCGCCGGTTTCGGCGTCATGGGCGTGCCCTTCGCCAGCGGCCACTATCTGGCGTTCCGCGACTTCTCGAAGACGTCGTTCTCCCCCGGCTATCAGTCGGTGTGGCATCGCACCCCCGGCGGGGTGTGGACGTTCTACGCCACCACTGTCGGATCACAGAGTTGTTCGCGTTACTTCAGTTCGGCGACGACGGTTGATCCGGTCGTCTGTGACATCTCGTCACGCTGGGTCACACCGTGGTCGCTCGCGGTTTCCATTGACGGCGTGCTGGATTGGCGCATCGACATCAAGGCCGAACCGATGACGCGGGCCATGAGCGCGTTCGCCGGCCATCTTCCGTCAGCGGTGACCAACAGCCGCCGGGTACTGGCCGCGATGAGCCCGATCGTCGGGCCGGCGCTGGGCATGGGCAAGATCAAACTGACCGGCGTGCTGCCCAACGGCCAGGGCTTCCGGATCGCACCCCAGCGGGTGTGGGCCGTCGCAGACTCGACCGCGGTGGTGCACGGCGCGGACGTCGGACCCGTGGGACCGCACCCCGAGCAGGGCAGCCTGGCCGACTTCCAACTGCCGCAACGCGGCATCTGTGTCGTCGGACGGGGCCGGTTCGAGCCGTTCGACGTGACCAGACACCGCGATGCCACCCGTCTTGCGCTAACCGGCTGAACAGCTGGCCATGTCGGCGCAGAATCAACGGATGCGACCGCCGTCCGCATCGCCGGAGCTTTCCACCCGCGCGGAGATCCTCGCGGCGCTGTCGGTCGCGATCGATCTGGGGTTGGGACAGCCCGCCGAGCACATGCTGCGCGCGACGATGATCGCGACGGGCATCGCCGAGCGGCTAAGTTTGACGGCGGCGCAGCGTGATTGCATCTACTACACCACGCTGATCATGTGGATCGGTTGTCACGCCGACTCCCACGAGTACGCGCGCTGGTTCGGTGATGACATCGCGGTGCGCAAGGGCTCGTATCTGGTCGACTGGTCGGGTCTGCCCTATCAGCGGTTCCTGCTGGCCAACATCGGCCGCGGCGAGTCGCTGTTGTCGAGGCTCAAGACGATGGCGACGCTGGTTGCCGACGCGCGCGGCCACATCACGCGTCTGATCCACTCGCACTGCACCTCGGCGGCGCTGCTGGCCGAGCGGATCGGGCTGGCCGCCGACGTGCAGTCGACGCTGCAGTTCACGTTCGAACGTTTCGACGGCGGCGGACTGCCCACCGGCGCTGTGGGCGAGGCGATCCCGATCGAGATGCGGGTGGCCCAGCTGGCCGACATGGTCGAGGTGCACCATCGGGAGTACGGAGTCGACGGCGCGGTGGCGATGGCGCTGAGCCGACGTGGCGGGCAGTTCGATCCCGCAGTGGTCGACGCGTTCGTCGCCGACCCCGCCGGTGTGCTCGCGGTGCCGTCGGCGGGCAGCGTGTGGACGACGGCGCTGCGGCAGGCGCCGGACCGCGACATCCGTCTCGACGGCCCGTCACTGGATGCCCTGCTTGTCGCGCTGGGCGACTTCGTTGACCTGAAATGCCCGTTCACGCTGGGACATTCGCGTGCGGTGACCCAGTTGGCGATCGAGTCCGCGGCGGCCACCGGGCTGGACGACGAGGCGGTGGCGCTGATCGGCAGGGCGGCGTGCGTGCACGACATCGGCCGTATCGGGGTGTCCAACCAGATCTGGTCCAAGCCAGCCGATCTGACCATGGCGGAATTCGAGCGTATGCGGCTGCACCCGTATCTCACTGAACGGATCCTGTCGCGGGTGCCGGGCCTGGCGCCCGCGGCGGAGGTGGCCGCCAACCACCACGAGCACCTCGACGGCACGGGCTATCCGCGGGGGCTCGCGGCGCGCCAGTTGACCATGACCGACCGACTGCTGGCGTGCGCGGTGTCCTACCAGTCCGCGCTGGAACCGCGCCCCTACCGTGCGGCGCTGGGGCCTGCGGGGGCGGCGCGCCGGCTGCGGGAGCGGGTCCGCGACGGGCAGCTGGATGCGGTGGCAGCCGACGCGGTGCTGCAGGCGGCCGGTCACGCGTCGGGGCGGTCGAAGGTGCGCCCACACGGGCTGACCACCCGCGAGGTCGAGGTGCTGTGCCTCGTCGCGCAGGGCGCCAGCAACAAAGAGATCGCGAGGAAGCTGGTGCTCAGCGAAAAGACGGTGCGCAATCACGTCGAGCGGGCGTACACCAAGATCGGCGTCTCCAACCGCATCGGGGCGAGCATGTATGCGCTCGAGCACGGTTTGGTGGCGACGCACTGACATGATGGAGCGGTGACCCACGTACGTGGCCGTGTGTGGCGAGGCGGCAAGCCGCAGGACGACTTCGACTTCTCGGCGATCTCGGAGTACCTCGCCGACGAGGACACGTTGGTGTGGTGCGACATCTACGACCCCGACCACGCCATCCTG
Organism: Mycolicibacterium sp. XJ1819; assembly: GCF_053483675.1. Taxonomy (NCBI): domain Bacteria; kingdom Bacillati; phylum Actinomycetota; class Actinomycetes; order Mycobacteriales; family Mycobacteriaceae; genus Mycobacterium; species Mycolicibacterium sp. XJ1819. Next base: position 176,537 of record NZ_JBEFST010000011.1, read on the forward strand.
GCGGATCTGGCGCTGGAGTTGGGGCTCAACGACTGGGCGGTGGAAGACGCCATCGCCGAGGTTGAGCGCACCAAGGCCGTCAGCTACCGCACGCACACGTTCTTCACCGTGTACGGGGTGACGGTCAAGGATCCGCCGCCCACCGACGACACCGAGTCGCTGCTCGACGTCCATCGCGTTTCGGGGTTCATGCTGCCCAGGGGGCTGATCACGGTCCGGTTGTCGCCGCACTTCGACATGGACGAGGTGTCGCAACGCTTCGACGTGCTCGGCGGTCAGGAGCACGGCATCGGCGCGTTGGTGCACGGGTTGCTCGACGTCGTGGTCGACGGCCACTTCGAAGCCGTGCAGGCGCTCGACGACCGCATCGAGGCGATCGAAGACGACCTGTTCGAGAACAAGGTGCGAAACAATCTCCAGCGCAACACCTTCCGGCTCCGCAAGGATTTGGTGGCGCTGCGGCGGGTGGTGTTGCCGATGCGTGAAGTCGTCAACTCGATACAGCACCGCAGGCAGGATTCGAAGACCGCGCCCGAACTCGACCCCGTCTATGCCGACCTCTACGACCATGTGCTGCGGGTGTCGGAGTGGACGGAGTCGCTGCGGGACATGATCACGACGGTGTTCGAGACCAATCTGTCGCTGCAGGACGCGCGACTGAACACGGTGATGAAGAAGCTGACCGGCTGGGCGGCGATCATCGCGGTGCCCACGGCGATCACCGGCTTCTACGGCCAGAACGTGACCTATCCGGGCATCGACACGGTGGGCGGATTCATCACGAGCACCGCGATCATCATCGCTCTGGTGCTGGTGTTGTACACGATGTTCAAGCGACGCGACTGGCTGTAGCGGCGGCGCACCTACGGATCGGTGACGCCCCACACCAGGCAGAAGGTGTGGCCGGCGGGGTCGCGGTAGACCCGGAACTTGCCGTCTTCGGTCGCCTCGGCGACACGGGTGGCGCCCAGCGCAAGCACCTCACGCTCGGCGGCGTCGACGTCCTCCACGGCAATGTCGAGATGGAACTGCTGAGACCCCCGCGGGTCGGGAAACTGCGGCGCCTGATGTTCGGGGGCGAGTTGGAACGCGAGGCGCCGTCCCGCAGGGTCGGTGAGCACCACCCAGGTGTCGTCCTGCTCGTACAGGGTTCCGCCGAGTACGCCGGCGTAGAACTCGGCCAGTTGCCTCGGGTGGCGGCAGTCGACGACGACGGATCGCAGCTTTCCGATCATGACGACGGAGTTACCGAGCGTGGCTTGGGCCAAACGTGGCGAATTCAGCCGCCGAGCTTGCGATGATCCCAACTCGCAGTCGAGACGATCTCGGCGCGATACACCGCCCGCTTGGCGATCCGCTGCGCCAGATCCGCCGCCACACCCTGGCGATACTTGCGGGTGACCGCGCCGGCCAACGTCAGCCGTTGCTCCTCGTCGCAGATCTCGGTGGCGCGGGCGCGAAACTGAACACCGCGCAGCTCAGCATATTCGTGACCGTCTTCGACCAGCCCAACGATCCGGTTGTCGCGCAGAAGGTTTCGGTGCTTCTGCGATCCGCGGTGAGTCATGAACACGACCGCGTCGTTTACCATCGCGTACCACATCGCGGTGACGTGTGACCAGCCGTCGGGACCGATCGTCGCAAGCGCCAACGTGTGTCCCACCGCGAGGAACTCCGCCACCTCGACGGCGGTCATCGCGACCTTCGCGCGTTCACCCCCGCTCACCGGCGCCTCACTCCACGATGCGCAGCGCCGCCTTGGGGCACCGCGCAACGGCCTGCTCCACCAGGCTCAACTTGTCGGCAGGAAATTCGGGTTGGACGATCTGGACCTCGTCGTGCTCACCGAGGTGGAAGATGTCCGGGGCGATCCCCTCGCAGTACCCGTGTGCTCCGCACTGATCTTCGATGGCTTCGACGCGCACGGTGCTCACCCCTGCGCGGCCCGCAGGGCCTCCAGGCCCCGCTCGATCGCGGCCTTGATGACGGTGTCGTTGTCCCGCGAGATGAACGCGTGCAGGCGGCGTTCGAACAGCACCCGCATCAACGGGTTTGCCACCGAATAGGTTTCGGCGAAGTGCACGCGGCTGCGGCCGTCACCGAGGTCCTCGAGCCGCTGCTCGCCCTCCGCGAACGCCGCAGGCGGCCGCGTGATCGCCCGGTACCGGTACTTGACGTTGGGCACCACATCGGTGACGAGTTCCCACGACTGCGCCCGCCCGGCCGACAGCAGGTACTTCGGCACGCGGTAGTGGCAGTGCCGGACCAGGCCCTCGTGGATCTCGTCGCCGGGGTGGACGATCTCGATGCGGACGTCGTCCATCTCGATCACCGGCACCCCGGGAAACCACAGCTGCCACACCTCGTCGGGCCGCCCGTTGACGATGTAAGAGCTTTGATAACTCTGCATTGCAAGTCCTTTCAGGACAGGGAGTGACGAGCCCCGATTACCGGAAGTTCAGACGCGAGAACAACCCCGGGTTCGGCGGCGCAGACGTGCGGGATCGCGTGGAGAGCGGCCATCGCGGTGCTGACCATCAGCAGGCTCATGGTGTCGGCTTCGTCGGTGAGCCCCTCCGTCAGCGGCATCATGTACTTGACGGTCGCCTCGACGCGGGGCTCGCCCTCGATCTCGATCGAAAAGCCCTCGGGGTCACTCCATTGCGGGTCGAGCGCATCGTCGCTCATGGTCCAGCACAGCGCGAGTTCGACGATGCAGCGGCCCTGCGCGAAGCCGCGGTAGGTGCGACGTTGGCCCGCCACCGTGCCCCGGGGGTAGCTCGCCCACCCGAGTTCGATGTCGCGTGTCGCCGACGCGGCCTCCACCACCAGCTCGCGGCTGTCGATCCGGACGCCGAGCATCCCTGCCACCAGGTCCAGCGTCTCGAAGTAGGCCACCGCGAACGGTGCCGTTTCCGGGGTCAGCGTCACGGACCGCTCGGTGAGCGGTGCGCCGAAACCCATCGCCGCCCAGGCCGCCGCGACGGGATAGGTCGTGCAGTCCAGGGTTTCGACGATCCGTACGCTCTGCACCTTGCGGCACGCCCCGGTCAGAAATCCCGCCGCCAGGTTCACGAATCCGGGTTCGAACCCGGTGCCCAGGAACGTGGCGCCGCGGCTGCGGGCGGCCGCGTCGAGCAGCTCGCGCTGTCCGCCGAGGCAGTCGCCGGTGAGAAAGTCAGCGGTGGTCACCACGTTGATGCCCGCCCGCAGGAAGCGGGCCACCAGATCGTAGTCGATCTTGCTCGGCATGTAGCTGACGCAATCCGGTTTCACAGCAAGGATTTTCGAGACGTCATCGGTGGCGATGACACCGGTCGGCGCGCGCCCGACCAGCTCGCCTGCGTCCTTACCGATCTTGTCCGCGTCGAAGACGTGCACGCCGACCAGCTCAAGATGCGGCATGTCGAGGATGGCATCCAGCGCGCGCCGCCCGACGTTGCCGGTCGAGGACTGCACCACCCGCAGCCGGCCCATCGTCACACCTTCAGCTCGGCGGGGGCGGGGTCCAGCGTCAGCTCGCGGGAGGTGAAGTACCAGCCGCCGCGTTCGTAGATCAGCCTGTCGTCGTACACACCGGTGGACTGCAGTCGCGCGCCGACGAACAGCAGCGCCACGCAGCGCTGGGTGGCGTCGATACCGTCGACGGTGATGTCGTGGTCGACGGTGACCAGCCGCCGGCCGTTACCGCCGTCGAACGCGGCCGGCAGATCGGTGTACTGCTGCCCGCCGCGCCGGTACGTCGCGCCGGAGTGCCGGAACGTGGCGATCCAACCGCCGAGGTCACCTTCCGAATACAGCCGGTTGTGACGTGCGTCCAGGTTCAGGATGGACGCCCTGCCCTGCAATCCGTCGAGCACGTACTGCTGCTGATAGGTCAGCGTCATGGCCTCTCCTCTTGATCCTCATCGAGTCACTGCGTAGCCGTGCGCCTCGCGATCCCAGGCGGCGGATGTCAGTCCCCTGCTTCGCAGCAGATCCTTTCGGACCCTGCCGATCACGTTCTTCGGCAGTTCGGCGAGGATCTCCACGTAGCGCGGCACGCAGAAGTACGGCATGCGCGCCGAGCAGAAGTCCAGCAGGTCGACATAATCCAGCGTCGCGCCGGGCCGCAGCGTGACCAGCACCAGGATGTCGTCCTCGCCGAGGTCGCTGGGCACGCCGACCGCGGCGGCCTCGAGCACGGCGGGGTGCTTCATCACGGTGGTCTCCACCTCGACCGAGGACACGTTCTCACCGCGGCGCCGCAGCGAGTCCTTGACCCGGTCGGCGTAGGACAGTTGTCCGTCTTCGCTGAGCACACCCATGTCGCCGGTGCGGAACCATTCGGGATGGCGCTCGACGCGCAAGCCCGTAGCGGACGCATCCGGCAGCACATAACCGGTACTGATCACGTGGGGCACCCTTGCCCGGCAGGCGATTTCACCGACCGTCCCGGGCGGCAGCTGCTCTCCCCCGGTGCCCACGATGCGCACGTCGAAGGCGGGGTTGATCCGGCCCGACGTGCCCGGCACCCCGTGTTCGGACACGCTCTTGTACGCCAGCGGGAACGCCTCGGTCAGACCGTACATCGTCACCACCCGCACCCCATAGCGTTCCTCGATGGGCCGGTATGCCGCGGCGTCGATCGGCGCCGCCGAGATGAACCGCAGCGGATTATCCCTGTCTGACGGGTCCGCCGGCTGGTTGTAGAGCATCGACACCATCGCGCCGGCACCGGCGAAACCCACGGCGCCACAGGCACGGATGTCGTCGAGCAACTGGCTGGGGTGAAACGACGACCGAAGCACGGTGGTGGAGCCGCGCAGCATCGGGGTCAGCACCATCGGTGCGGCGCTGAGATGGAACAGGGGCATCGCCGACCACAGCACCTCACCCTCGCCGAGGTCCCACGCGTTGCCCACGGCGGCGGCCGCCGAGAACAGGTACTGCCAGGTGGTGGCGACCGCCTTCGACGGCCCGGTGGTCCCGGAGGTGAAGAACAATACGCCGATGTCGTCGAGGCCAGACGATCCACCGGTGGCGTCGACAAGCCCGCGTGACACGTCCTCGGTGAGCGAACCGTCCATCACCACGATCGATTCCAATGTGTGGACGTCGCCGGCGATCTCGTCGACCCGCGCAGAGCGTTCGGCGTCGGTCATCACTACCTTGGCGCGCGCCAGTCGAAGCGCATGCGAGAGGAATTCGGCCTTGTTGGCGGTGTTGACGGCCGCACTGACCGCGCCGATGCGCGCGGCGCCGAGCCAGAAGTACACCCACTCCGGGCAGGTGGCCGCGAACAGCGCCACGGTGTCGCCGCGTTGCACGCCCAACTCGAGCAGTGCGTTGGCGGCGGCACACGAATGATCACGCATCTGCGCGAACGTCACCGACGTCTCGCCGATGGTCATCATCACCCGGTCGGGGTACTGCGCGGCCCTCTGGTCGAGAACCATGGCGACGTCGAACTTCTCCAGTCCGAATGCGGACGGGTCGATCCGCGCCTCACGGCCGGGCGAGGCTACCTTCGGTGCTTCGGCGGACATCACGCTTTCGCGGCGGCGGGATCGGGCTCACCGTCAGCGGTGTAGCCGAAGTCGTCGGGGCTGGGTTCGGGGCCGGGATAGAACTTGTGCGCCCACCGGCGAAGCGCGGCGTAGTCACGCGCCTCCTCGGGCGCCAGATTGGGCTTGTCCAGGTACTTCATGTTCTCCCAGGTGAAGAAGTCCTGCTTGATGACCTCCTGCTGCAATTGAAGGAATCGCGCGGCACGGCCCGTCGGTTTGTCGCTGGTGTCGCCCGGTTCGCGCAGCGAGGCCTGGGTGTAGAAGTAGTCGGTGTAGTCCTCGTCGACCGGCGTCTGACCGGTGACCTGGACGGTGGCCACCAGGTCGGCGGGGAAGCGCACGAAACCCAACCCCAGCGAGAAGTTGTCGTAGACGATCTTGGCATCCACCGGTCCGTTGGGCGTCAACCACGTCTTCGCCCGTCCCCCACCGAAATTGGCGTTGACGGTGGCGTGCAGTCGATAGCCGTCGACCTCGAAGTCGGCGGTATTGGCCGGGTTGGCCGCCTTGTGGACGTACTGCACGTGATACGGGTCGGCGGCGTTCTCGATGATCATCTGCGCGTGCACCTTGACCCGGTTGACCATCCGACTGTGCGGATGCAACGGGTAGTACTCGTCGGTCTCGAGTTCGGGAATCGACGGCGGCGTCCAGTACGGCGCGCGGCCGTGGCGTTCGTGCCACACCAGGACGAAGCCGTACCACTCCATGCACGGATAGGGCGTGACGCGGACGTTCTGCTTGCAGCCGATCTTGCTGTACGGGATCAGCGCGTTGGTGCCGTCGCCGCGCCAGTGCCAGCCGTGCCACGGGCACACCAGGTGTTCGCCCTCGACCGTCCCGCCGACGCCCATGTTCGCGCCGAGGTGCTGGCAGTAGGCGTCCAGCACCTGGGGTTGGCCGGATTCGGTCCGGAAGATGACGAGTTCCTTGCCGAAGTAGTGCGCCCGCCGCACCTGACCGGGCGCGAGGTCGGAGGAGAAGCCGACGATGAACCAGCCTGTGGGGAACCGGTACGTGGAGAGGCTGATCCCGGAGCCGAACTCGCGGTCCGACGGGTCAACGGTGGGATCCGTGGTGGTCTCCGTCATCGCTTTCTCCGATCTGAGACGACGCATCGCGACGCCGTGGCCGAGCTATTCCATTGTGTTAGTGGTACTTGCATACCATGTTAGTGGCACGAACACAACGAAACGAAAGGGAGCTATTCGGGAGCGCGGTGCGTGGTGCCGTCGATGATCAAAGTCGAGATCTCGCGGATCATCCGATTCCGGCCTGGCACACGCTTATTGGCGGGGTAGGCCCAGTCGTCGAACAGCGCCGAGCCGATGATCATGCTGGCCACCGCGCCGATGGTGGCGGGCATGTCGTCACCGGCGAGACGGTAGCGATCGGCGACCCCGAAGGCGGCGTCGTGTACGGCCCGCAGACCCTCGCGCAGCTGGGATCCGATCTCGACGGCCGCCGGGTGCAGGTCGCTGAGCGGATCCGACCGGGCGGCCATCAATTCGATGAAGATGTGCCGGTCGCGGCGGATCACCGTGTAGAGCCCCTCGACCAGCTCGCCGGCCATCTCCGCGAGCGTCGCACTGCCGGAGGCGTCCACCCAGGTCTGGCTCCACTGGTCGATGTAGGCCTTCAGCGGGGCCAGCACGCTGGCGTCGAACACGTCGACCTTCGAGCCGAAATGCCTGAACAGCGTCGGTTCTGCCACGCCGGCGCGGGCAGCGATCTCCTTGGTGGTGGTGCCGCGGTAGCCGCGCTCGGTGAACAGTTCGTGGGACGCCTTGAGCAACCGGGCGCGCACACCGTCACCGGACGGCGCGGACTCGGGTGCCATACGCGTGGCTTTGCGCGACATGGTTAGTGACACTAGCCCGCCAAACGTGGTCGGTGCGCCGGCGCGTATGCAAGCATTTCCGCATGAATCCGCAGGATGACCCCGAGGAACGGATCCGGCAGCTCGAGCAGTCGGCCGCCACCGGCCGCGCGGTCGAACTGGGCGCCGAGCGCTCCAGCCGGCCCGCCGAGCCGACCTCAGCGCTTCCTCCGCCTGCCTTCGATCCCTATCAGCCGCCGTTCGGCACCCAGTACGCGCCGATGCCGAGCAAGGGCGTTCCCACGGGTCTGATTTTCGGGATCATCGCGGCGTTCGTGGTGATCACGGTCGGCGTCGTCGGGTTCGTGGTGTGGAGCGTGACCTCGAGCAGTCCGAGCTCAGAGGTGGTCGGCGGCGGCGGATCGTTCGACGGGCCACGCGGCCAGGTGCCGATCGACCCCCCGGTGGCCGTACCCGCTGAGACCAGCGCGCCGCCCGGCGGTTCGCTCAGCGTCGCCGGTGTCGACGGCGACAAGACCATCGCCTGCAACGACGCCGCGGTGACCGTCAGCGGGGTGAACAACACGGTCACCCTGACCGGCCACTGCCAAAGCGTCACCGTCTCGGGGATGGACAACCACGTCACGGTGGACCACGCCGACACCATCGGCGCGTCGGGCTTCGACAACCAGGTGATCTATCTGTCCGGCGACCCGCAAATCAGCAATTCCGGGCTCAACAACGTCGTCCAGCGGGGTTGACCGGCGTCAAACCGTCGCGGCCGGACGCGGTCCGATCTCCTCTTCCAACGCCCGGATGACGCGCTCGAGATCGTCGATCAGCCAGGTGTCGCTGCGGCGTCGATACACGTCCAGCAGCGCCCGGTAATACCAGAGGTGGTCGAACGGGTCGTCGGTGTTGAACCGCTGCCACACCGGCGGGCCGAACCGGCGCAGATCGCGCAGGATCGCGCGGGCGTTGTCGAGTTTGTCGGCGATCGAGACCAGAATCGCGCTGGATGAGGCCTTGTCGAGGTGGGCGACGTAGGCCTCTTTGCGCTGGCGCCAAGGCGGTTTCGGGGTGTCGACGGTGTCGCTGCACTCCTCGACGATCGCGGCGACCTGCTCACCGAACCGCTGCTGGATATCGACCAGCGTGGCCGCACCGCCCTGGTCCTCGGCGGCGTCGTGCAGCAACGCGGCGATGGCCTCGGTCTCGGTGCCGTCGGCCTCGATCACCAGGCCGGCCACCGAGAGCAGATGCCCGAGATAGGGCACGTCGCTGGCCTTGCGGGTCTGCGTGCGATGAAGCTCGGCGGCGTAGCCGAGCGCCTCCTGAAACGCGCGTCCCAGCCGCGGTGAGGTCATGGTGCCTGTATACCCGCCGCGCCGTCGAACATCGACCGTGCGCTGACGGCGCTCAGTGTGCGGCCAGGGCGGCGGAACCGCCCGCGAACCCGCCCTAGACGCACAGTCGCCCCGAGAAGCGGTGCCTGCGGCCTAGGGTGACCATCGATGGCGCTACACATCCATCGTGCGGAACGCACCGATCTGCTCGCCGACGGCCTGGGCTCGCTGCTGTCCGAACCGCCCGACGACCCGTTCGCCGAGGAGCTGGTCATCGTTCCGGCCAAGGGCGTGGAGCGCTGGCTGAGCCAGCGGCTGTCTCACGTGCTCGGGCGCGGCGCCGGCGACGACGGGGTCTGCGCGGGCATCGCCTTCCGCAACCCGCGCTCGCTGATCGCCGAAATCACCGGCGCCGACGACGACGATCCGTGGTCGCCCGATGCGATGGTGTGGCCGCTGCTGGAGGTCGTCGACGCGAGCTGTGACGAAAGCTGGTGTAAAACACTGGCCACCCATCTCGGCCATTTCGAGACCGGCGAGGAACGCGAGCTGCGTCAGGGCCGCCGCTATGCCGTCGCGCGCCGGCTCGCCGGCCTGTTTTCCTCCTACGCTCGCCAGCGCCCCCAGCTGCTCGTCGACTGGGAGAACGGCGCCGACGACGCCGTTCTCCCAGTCGACGACGACCTGCGTTGGCAGCCGCCGCTGTGGCGGGCTCTACTGGACAAGGTCGACGCCGACCCGCCGCACATTCGGCACGCCAAAACCGTTGCCACCCTGCAGGAGTCGCCGACCGAACTGCCCCAGCGGCTCTCGCTGTTCGGCCATACCCGGTTGCCGAGCACCGAGATCGAACTGCTCGACGCGCTGTCCACCCATCACGACCTTCACCTGTGGTTGCCGCATCCCAGCGACGCCCTGTGGCAATCACTCAAGGGCACCCACGGGCCGATCGCGCGCCGTGACGACACCAGCCACCGCGACGTCGGCCACCCCCTGCTGGCCACTCTCGGCCGGGACCTGCGCGAGTTGCAACGCGGCCTGCCCGGCGCCGCGCAGACCGACGAATATCTGGGCGGCCCCGAGCATCCCGACACGCTGCTGGGCTGGCTGCAGTCCGACATCGCCGCCAACGCTCTGCGGCCCGACGGCCGCACCCTGCGCCCCGGCGACCTCTCCGTGCAGGTGCACAGCTGCCACGGCCCGGCCCGCCAGATCGACGTGCTGCGCGAGGTGCTGCTCGGCCTGCTCGCCGACGACCAGACCCTCGAACCCCGCGACATCCTCGTCATGTGCCCCGACATCGAGAACTATGCCCCGTTGATCGTCGCGGGCTTCGGCCTCGGCGACATGATCAAGGACGTACACCCCGCCCACCAGTTGCGGGTGCGTCTGGCCGACCGCTCTCTGGTGCAGACCAATCCGCTGCTCGGCGTCGCATCGCAGTTGCTCGCGCTGGCGGGCGGGCGGGCCACCTCCAGCGAGGTGCTCGACCTCGCACACGCCGGACCGGTGCGGGCCCGCTTCGGGTTCACCGACGACAGCCTCGAGGACATCACCCGCTGGGTGCGCCAGACCAACATCCGATGGGGCTTCGACCGCGAGCATCGGCTCCCCTACGGTGTCGACTTCATCCAGAACACATGGCGTTTCGGCATCGACCGGGTGCTGGCCGGGGTCGCGATGTCCGACGACTCGCACGCCTGGATCGACACCACGCTGCCGCTCGACGACGTCAGCAGCAACCGCGTCGAACTGGCGGGTCAGCTCGCCGAATTCATCGACCGGCTGCACCGCGTGGTGCTGTCGCTCACCGGTGCGCGCCCGCTGCGGGAGTGGCTGCGGGCACTGGAGGACGCCGTCGGTCTGCTCGCCGATGTCGGCGACGACGACGCCTGGCAGCTCAGCCAGTTGCAACGCGAGTTCGGCGAGGTGCTCGCCGACGCGGGGCCGCGCGCCGACACCCTGCTGCGCCTGCCCGACATCCGCGCGCTGCTGCGACGGCAGTTGGCCGGGCGGCCGACGCGGGCGAACTTCCGCACCGGCACGTTGACGGTGTGCACGATGGTGCCGATGCGCTCGGTGCCGCACCGGGTGGTCTGCCTGGTCGGCCTCGACGACGGGGTGTTCCCGCGGCTGGGGGTGATCGACGGCGACGACGCCCTGGCCCGCGCCCCGATGACCGGTGAACGCGACATCCGTTCCGAGGACCGCCAATTGCTGCTCGACGCGATCGGTGCGGCGACCGAGAAGCTGGTGATCACCTACACCGGTGCCAACGAATACTCCGGTCAGCAGCGCCCGCCCGCGGTGCCGCTGGCCGAACTGCTCGACACCCTCGACGCGACCACCGAGCAGAAGGTGCGCGACACCGTCGTCATCAGACATCCGCTGCAGCCCTTCGACACACGCAACGTCAGCCCTGGAAACCTGGTGCCCGACAAGCCCTTCACCTTCGACTCGACGGTGCTGCGGGCCGCGCAGACCCGAAGCGGTGAGCGAACGGAGCGGCCGGCGTTCGTCACCGGTCCGCTGCCCGCCCGCGAGGCCGACGACGTGGTGCTCGTCGACCTCGTCACGTTCTTCCGCGATCCGGTGAAGGGGTTCTACCGTGCGCTGGACTACACGCTGCCGTGGGAGGTCGACGGGGTCGAGGACGCCATGCCCGTCGACATCGACGCGCTCGAGGAGTGGACGGTCGGCGACCGCATGCTGCACGACATGCTGCTGGGCATGGACCCCGACGAGGCGCGCCAAGCCGAATGGCGCCGCGGCACGCTGCCGCCGGGACAGCTGGGCTGGCGCAAGGCCACCGAGATCCGCGACCAGTCGGCCCTGCTCGCCCACGCCGCCGCACCTCACCGCAGCGCCGAACCCCATGCCGTCGACCTCGACATCGACCTCGGCGCCGGGCGCCGGCTGACCGGCACCGTGTCCCCGGTGTTCCGCGACCACCTGGTGTCGGTGACCTACTCCAAGCTCGACGGGCGCCACCTGCTGCCGTCGTGGATCCGGTTGCTGGCGTTGACCGTCCACGATCCGGCCCGTGACTGGTCGGCGATCTGCATCGGTAGGCACAAGCGGGGCACCACGCCGCGCGAGGACATCCTGCGCGCCCCCACCGAGGACGCCGCCGACCTGCTGGCCGACCTGGTCGCAATGTACGACGAGGGCCGTCGTGAACCGCTGCCGCTGCCGGTGAAGACGTCGTTCGCGTGGGCGGACGCCAAACACGGCCACGGTGACCCCGAGCGGGCCGCGGGCTACCGGTGGCGCACCGACAGGTACCCCGGCGAAGACCAGGATCCCGCGCAGGAACGCACCTGGGGCAAGGGCGCGTGGCTGCGGGTGCTGATCGACAAGGGTCTGGACGCCTACGCGAGCAGGCTGTGGCTGCCGATGCTGAGGGCGCTGGACTGATGGACGCCTTCGACCTGCTGGGCCCGCTGCCCGCCGCCCGCTCGACCACCGTGCTGGAAGCCAGCGCGGGTACCGGCAAGACGTTCGCGCTGGCCGGTCTGGTCACCCGCTACCTCGCCGAGGGCGCGGCGACGCTGGACCAGATGCTGCTGATCACGTTCGGGCGGGCCGCCACCCAGGAACTTCGCGACCGGGTGCGACGCCAAATCGTGGACGCGGTGGCGGCTTTCGACGATCACTCGGTGGTCGGCGACAACCAGATCATCGGCGAGCTGCTCAAGGGCAGTGACGACGAACGCGAGGCGCGTCGACGGCGGCTGCGTGATGCACTGGCCTCCTTCGACGCCGCGACCATCGCCACCACCCACCAGTTCTGCCAGATGGTGCTCAAATCGCTGGGGGTGGCCGGTGACACCGACGCGGGCGTGACGCTGGTGGAGAGCCTCGACGAGGTGGTCACCGAGATCGTCGACGACCTCTACCTGCGCCACTTCGGCCGCGAGCGCGACGATCCGCTGCTGGCCCACGCCGATGCGCTGCGGCTGGCGCGCGAGGTGGTCAACCACCCGGCGACCGAACTGCGTCCTACCGACCCCGACCCGGACTCGCGTGCCGCGGTGTGCGTGCGGTTCGCCAAAGACGTTCTGGCCGAACTGGAGACCCGTAAGCGGCGCCGCGGCATCCTCGGCTACGACGATCTGCTCAGCCGGCTCGCCGACGCGCTGGAGACCAAAGGCTCGCCGGCGCGCACACGGATGCATCGGCGCTGGCCGATCGTGATGGTCGACGAGTTCCAGGACACCGACCCGGTGCAGTGGAAGGTGATCGACCGGGCGTTCTCCGGTCGCTCCACGCTGATCCTGATCGGCGACCCGAAGCAGGCCATCTACGCGTTCCGCGGCGGCGACATCGTCACGTATCTCAAGGCCGCCGAGACCGCGGGCGTGCGCATGACCCTCGGCAAGAACTGGCGCAGCGACGGCGCGCTGGTCGACAGGCTGCAGAGCGTGCTGGCGGGCGCCGAACTCGGCGACCCGCGCATCATCGTCCACCAGGTCGAGGCGCACCATGCCGGCTCGCGGTTGAGCGGCGCGGGCGATCCCTTCCGGCTGCGGGTCGTGCGGCGAGAGACGTTTGGGCGCCGCGGAACTCAGGTGGTTCCGATCGCCGATCTGCGCGCGCACATCCCCCGCGACCTTGCCGCCGACATCGGTGAACTACTCACCCGCGGAGCCACTTTCGAGGGCAGGCCGGTGGCGGCGCGCGACGTCGCGGTGATCGTGGAAAGCCACAAGGACGCCCGCGCCTGCTACCAGGCCCTGTGCGACGCGGGCATCCCCGCGGTCTACACCGGCGACTCGGACATCTTCAACTCCGAGGCCGCCGAGGACTGGCTGTGTCTGCTAGAGGCGTTCGACCAGCCGCACCGATCCGGCATGGTGCGCGCGGCCGCGGCGACGACGTTCTTCGGCGTGACGGCCGCACAGCTCGTCGAGGGCGGCGACGCGTTGACCGACCGCATCGCGGACACGTTGCGAGAGTGGGCCGGTCACGCCCGCGAGCGCGGCGTCGCCGCGATCTTCGAGGCCGCACAGCTGCGCGGCATGAGCGACCGGGTGCTGTCATGGCAGGGCGGCGAGCGGTTGATGACCGACCTGGCCCACATGACCCAGCTGCTGCAGGAGGCCGCGCACCGGGAGCACTACAGCCTGCCCGCCCTGCGCGACTGGCTGCGCGCGCAACGCGAAGAGCGCAGCGGGGCGGTGGAACGCTCCAGGCGGCTGGACCACGACGCGGCCGCGGTGCAGATCATGACGGTGTGGGTGGCCAAGGGGCTGCAGTTTCCGGTGGTGTACCTGCCGTTCGCGTTCAACCGCAACGTGCAGAAGCGCGAACTGGTGTTGTTCCATGACGGGGACACCCGATGCCTGCACGTCGGCGGCAACGACAGCCCCGACCACGCCGCGGTGGCCAAGCTCGGACGCGCCGAGGACGCCAGCGACGACAGCCGGCTGACGTATGTGGCGATGACGCGAGCCCAGGCGCAGGTGGTCGCGTGGTGGGCGCCGGCCTACGACGAACCCAACGGCGGGCTGTCGCGGCTGCTTCGGGGCCGTCGGCCCGGGGAGTCGACGGTGCCGGACCGCGCCACGCCGGACAAGATCCCCGACGAGGACGCGTGGGCGCAGTTCACGGCGTGGCAGGCCGCGGGCGGGCCGGTGGTCGAGGAGTCGGTGCTGCGGCCGGTGCCGGACCTGCCGAAGGAGTCGACGCCGCCGGGCCTGGAAGTCCGGCATTTCCATCGCGCGATCGACGCGTCGTGGCGGCGGACGTCGTATTCGGGGTTGATCCGCGCCGCCGAGTCCGCGCCGGTCAGCAGCGAGCCCGACGTGGTCGAGTTGGACGACGAGCTCGCCGAGATTCCGCTGGTGTCCGCGCCGGCCGGGACGGATGTGCCCTCGCCGATGGCGGACCTGCCCGCGGGGGCGAAGTTCGGCACGCTGGTGCATGCGGTGCTCGAGAACGCCGACCCGTTCGCGTCCGACCTGGCCGCGGAGTTGGCGACGCAGATCCGCGAGCACTCGGTGTGGTGGCCGGTCGACGTGCCCGCCGACGAGCTGGCGGCGGCGATGCTCCCCATGCACGACACGCCGCTGGGCCCGCTCGCCGACGGGTTGACGCTGCGCCAGATCGGCCTGCGGGACCGGTTGCGGGAGATGGACTTCGAATTCCCCTTGGCGGGTGGGGATCTGCGTGCGGCGGCACCGGACATCCGGCTGGCTGACGTCGGGCGGCTGCTGCGCGAACATCTGCCCGCCGACGATGTCCTGGCGGTCTATGCCGGCCGCCTGACGTCCGCGCCGCTGGGCGGGCAGCCGCTGAAGGGATACCTGTCGGGTTCGTTGGACGCGGTGCTGCGGGTGGGCGGGCGGTACCTCGTCGTCGACTACAAGACCAACTGGCTCGGTGATCCGGCGCGGCCGCTGACCGCGGCGGACTACACCCGACCGCGGCTGGTGGAGGCGATGCTGCATTCGGACTATCCGCTGCAGGCGTTGCTGTACAGCATTGTGCTGCACCGGTTTCTGCGGTGGCGATTGCACGGGTACGCACCCGAGCGGCACCTGGGCGGGGTGCTGTATCTGTTCTTGCGGGGTATGTGCGGGCCGTCGACGCCGGTGGTCGACGGCCATCCGGCGGGGGTGTTCAGCTGGCAGCCTCCCTCCACGCTGGTGGTTGCGCTCTCGGAGCTGGTCGCATGACGAGCGTGGAGTGGCGGCGGGCGGTCGGCGCAACGGGCCTGCTGCGCACGTTCACCGACACCGGGGTGGTCGAGTCCGCTGATGTGCATGTGGCGCAACGACTCACAGATCTGGGCGAGGAGTCCGACGAGCGGGTGGCGTTGGCCGTCGCGTTGGTGGTGCGCGCGTTACGTGGCGGCTCGGTGTGTGTGGACCTGCCGTCGCTGGAGAAGGAGTTCGGCATCGCGGGTCTGGCCGCGGCGGTCAAGGCCAGCCCGTTGACCGCCACGCCGCCGGTGCTACGCAACGACGGGGATCTGCTCTATCTGGACCGCTACTGGCGAGAAGAGCAACAGGTGTGCGAGGACGCGCTCGCGATGGTCTCCGGTGCGAAGCGGCGGGAGTCGCGCGACGTCGAACGGCTGTTTCCGGCCGGGTTCGAGGAGCAACGTGCGGCCGCCGAGCTGGCGATGTCCCAGGGGTTGACGGTGTTGACCGGTGGTCCGGGCACCGGCAAGACGACGACGGTGGCCCGGCTGCTGGCACTGCTGGCCGGCGGCGCACCGCTGCGGATCGCGCTGGCGGCGCCGACGGGTAAGGCAGCCGCGCGGTTACAGGAGGCCGTCGAGTCGGAGGTGGCCAAGCTGGCGCCGGCGGATCGCCAGGCGCTGGCGGGACTGCACGCGACGACGCTACATCGGCTGTTGGGCAGCAGGCCGGATACCTCCGCGCGGTTCCGCCACCACCGGGGCAACCGGTTGCCGCACGACGTGATCGTGGTGGACGAGACGTCGATGGTGTCGTTGACGATGATGGCGCGATTGCTGGAGGCGGTGCGCCCCGATGCGCGGTTGATCCTGGTGGGCGACCCGGATCAGTTGGCGTCAGTGGAGGCCGGGGCGGTGCTGGCGGACCTGGTCGACGGGCTGGGCGGGGCGCGCATCGCGGAACTGAAGACGTCGCATCGGTTCGGTGAGTCGATCGGCAGGCTGGCATCGGCGATTCGGACCGGCGACGCGGACACCGTCGTGGAGGTGCTACGGGCCGGCGGTGATCACATCGAGTGGGTCGATACCGCCGAGCCCGCAGAAGCTCTACGGAAAGTGGTTGTGCCGTGGGCGGTTTCACTGCGGCAGGCCGCGATCCTGGGCGATGCCACGGCGGCGTTGGAGACCATGGGCCAGCACCGGCTGTTGTGCGCGCACCGGCGGGGGCCGTTCGGCGTGCGGTACTGGAACCGTCAGGTCGAGCGGTGGCTGGCCGAGCGCACCGGCGAGCCGATCTGGTCGGACTGGTATGCCGGGCGGCCGGTGCTGGTCACGGCCAACGACTACGGGCTGGGCCTGTACAACGGCGACACCGGTGTCACGGTGGTGCGCGACGGGGTGCTGCGGGCGGTGATCGCGGGGACGTCATGGCTGGAGTTCGCGACGAGTCGGCTCGCTGATGTCGACACCCTGCACGCGATGACGATTCACAAGTCCCAAGGCAGCCAGGCGCGGGAAGTCACGGTGCTGATGCCGCCGGAGGACTCGCGACTGCTCACCCGCGAGTTGTTCTACACCGCGGTGACGCGGGCGAAGGCCAAGGTGCGGGTGATCGGACCGGAGGCCTCGGTGCGCGCGGCCGTGCAGCGACGGGCGGTGCGGGCCTCGGGTCTGGCACGGCGGCTTGAGCTCTTGTCGCCGAAATAGCCGGGGCCTCCAGGAGCCCGTTGCGCGACAACAATTTACCTATAAACGAGAAGTGGGCTGGCGGGACAATTCCCACCAGCCCACATTCGATCGAAAGCTAGACGGCAGTTACTCCGACTGCCTGAGGTCCTTTGGCACCTTGTTCGATCTCGAACTCGACGCGCTGGTTTTCTTCCAGCGAACGAAAGCCGCTTCCGCGGATCTCCGAGTAGTGAACGAAGACGTCTTTCTCGCCGCCGTCCGGGGCGATGAAGCCGAAGCCCTTATCGCCGTTGAACCATTTCACAGTTCCCTGTGCCATTCTTTTCTTCTTCCATTTCTGAACGGATGTCGAAGAACATCCACCCGCAAAGCTATCACGAATACGGGCTTTGACCTCCCCCGCGACGAATGCGGCCGCCGGCCCGGGTGTAGGGTCATCGGCGAACCGAATCGCAGGACGGCCCCTGCACGGAGGGTCGAGGCGAGGGAACTGCCCATGGATCACGCGGCAATCAGCGCCGATATCCCTGTAAGTCAACTGAATTCGCCTCCCGTTTCGAAGCGTCGGTGGGCCAGCTCCGTCCGCCTCACCTTGACCCAACTGTCCGGCGACAGCCTCGACGGTGGGTGGTGGCCGCACACCGCCTCCATCGCCCGCGAGCTGCCAGAACTCATCGAGGCGCTGAGAGATTCGTTGGGCGAAGTGGTCGATATCGGCGTCAACTGGACGGCGGCCGACGGGGTGCCCGACCTCGACTCACTGACCCGGCGCGGCGTGGCCGCCATCCCCGGCTGGAAGGACCGCAACCAACGCGTCATGACCGTCACCGGCCGGGACGGGCGCGCCAACCTGTTGGTGGTGCCGTCCAAGACCACGGCCTCCCTGGCGGTGTTGGTGCTGCGCCTCGCCGCTGCATTGCCGATTCACACCCGGCACCTGGACAGCGCGACCTATCGCGCCGCCGAGGACATCGTCCGCGCGGCACGCACCCAGTTGCGCGTCGCCGCCGGCTTGCCGGCCGGCCCCGACGAGCTTTAAAAGCGCCGCAAATCCCGTACCCGGGCGTCCGATGCGCTACGGTGAGGCCAGGTCACTCATCACGGGGGTTCGGTACCGACGGGGTCACAATTCAGAAGCAACGCCGGTGCTGTCGGCGCGCGACAGCACCGGTCGCACGTCGAGTCTGTACAGTCATTTCGTTCGATAGATCCGGCCCCTGGCTCGAACCGCAGCGAGGGTAATGCTGGGGTGCGCAACAGAACCTCAGCGGCTTCCGATACTCCTGGCGCACTTGCTGGTATGCGCGGGGATACCCGAAACCACGAGTACGCGACCGACACGTCACGTAGTTAGAGGAATTGCCGTGAGCCGATTCACCGACGACATGTACGGCAACGCCCGCTGGAGCCACGGCGGCATGGTCACCGGCGAGCCGCACGCACCCGTCCGTCACACCTGGGCGCAGGTCCACGAGCGCGCCCGCCGGATCGCCGGTGGGCTGGCCGCCGCGGGCGTCGGGCATGGCGACGCGGTCGCGGTGCTGGCCGGAGCGCCGGTGGAGATCGCACCCACCGCGCAGGGCATCTGGATGCGCGGTGCCAGCCTGACCATGGTGCACCAGCCCACGCCCCGCACCGACCTGGTGCGCTGGGCCGACGAGACCACCGGTGTCATCAAGATGATCTCGGCCAAGGCGGTGGTCGTCTCCGATCCGTTCATGGCCGCCGCCCCGGTGCTGTCCGGGCTCGGAATGACGGTGCTGACCATCGAGTCGCTGCTGTCCAGTGCGCCGATCGAGCCCGTACCCACCGACGACGACGACGTGGCGCTCATGCAGCTGACGTCGGGGTCGACCGGATCGCCCAAGGCGGTCCAGATCAGCCACGCCAACATCGTGGCCAACGCCGAGGCCATGACCGCCGGCTGCAACTTCGACATCGATACCGACGTGATCGTGAGCTGGCTGCCGTGCTTTCACGACATGGGCATGACCGGCTACCTGACGGTGCCGATGTACTACGGCGCCGAGCTGGTGAAGATCACACCGATGGATTTTCTGCGCGATACGTTGTTGTGGGCCAAGCTCATCGACAAATACAAGGGCACCATGACCGCCGCGCCGAACTTCGCCTACAACCTGTTCGCCAAGCGGTTGCGCAGGCAGGCCAACCCCGGCGAGTTCGATCTCTCCTCGCTGCGCTGGGCGCTGTCGGGCGCCGAACAGGTCGACCCCGTCGACGTCGAGGATCTCTGCGAAGCCGGTGCCCCGTTCGGGCTGCGTCCCGAGGCGATCGTGCCGGCCTACGGCATGGCCGAGACGACGGTGGCCGTGTCGTTCTCCGAGTGCGGCAAGGGCATGCTCGTCGACGAAGTCGACGCCGACCTGCTGGCCGTCCTGCACCGCGCGGTCCCGGCGAACAAGGGCCGCACGCGCAGGCTGGTGTCACTGGGCAAGCCGCTTGAGGGCCTCGAGGTGCGCGTCGTCGACGAGGACGGCGCCGATCTGCCATGCCGCGGCGTCGGGGTCATCGAGGTCCGCGGCGAACCGGTGACCAAGGGTTACACCACCGTCGCGGGGTTCATCGCCGCGCAGGACGCGCGGGGCTGGTATGACACCGGCGACCTGGGCTATCTCACCGAGACAGGTGAGATCGTGGTGTGCGGGCGCCTCAAGGATGTGATCATCATGGCCGGTCGCAACATCTATCCGACCGACATCGAACGCGCCGCGAGCCGGGTGGACGGGGTGCGGCCGGGCTGTGCGGTCGCGGTGCGACTGGACGCCGGGCTGTCGCGGGAGGCGTTCGCCGTCGCGGTGGAATCCAAGGACTTCGCCGATCCCGACGATGTGCGCCGAGTCGAACGGCAGGTGGCCCACGAGGTGTTCGCCGAGGTCGATGTGCGGCCGCGCAATGTGGTGGTGCTCGAACCCGGCATGATCCCCAAGACGCCGTCGGGCAAGCTGCGCCGGGCGCACGCGTTGTCGCTGGTCAACTGACCCTGCGCGGTCAGAGCGACGCGCGGCTTCGGGCCAGCAGGTGCTGCGCGACGCGGATGTGGCCGCCCGCCACCTCCGACCACTCCAGCTGCGGGGCCAGTCGGCGGGCCTCGGCGGCCATCTCACCGGCCAGCCACGGACGGGTCAGGATCTGCCGCACCGCGGTGGCCAGCGCGGCCGGGTCGTTGTGGGGTACGACGACGCCTGCGCCGGTGTTGAGCAGTTCGACGGCGTGCGGGAAGGCGGTGGCCACCACGGGCCTGCCGTGCGCGATTGCCTGCACGAGCACCCCGGACGTGACCTGATCCGTCGAGTCGTAAGGCAGTGCGACCACCGACGACTGCTGGATGAGTTCGGTCAGCATCGCGCCGTCGTAGTAGTGGGGATCGAAGACCACCGAATCGGCGACACCGGCCCGCTGTGCCTGCTCGATGCGGGCCTCGCGGTAGGCCTCACCGTCGGCGGCGTGGGCCTTCGGGTGGGTCGGGCCTGCGATGACGTAGCGCGGCCGTCCCGGCGCATCGCGCAGCGACGCCATCGCGTCGATGACCCGTTCGACACCCTTACCGGGACCCAGCCAGCCCCAGGTCAAGATCGTGGGTCGGCGAGACCGCTTGACTCTCGGCATGCTGGGGATCGTCGCGCCGTGCGGAATCGTGCTGATCTTGCGGCGCTCGACGCCGTACATGGTGCACAGGCGTTCGCGGGAGGCCTCCGACATCGCCACCACGTGGTCGGCGCCGGTGGTGATCACCGCGAGTTCCGAGCGCTGCCTGCGGTTGGGCTTGTCGGGCACCGTGTGGATGACGACGACGGTCAGGATGCGCAACTCGTCGATGAGGTCGAGTACATCGTCGTCGTTGACGTCGAAGGCATGCTCGATGATGGCGACGTCGTTCAGATTGAGCAGGTGAGCGCAGTCGGCGGCGATTTCTACGACGGCGACCTCAGCCCCGCAGGCACGTAGACCTTCGGCCAGGCCCGCGCTGAATGTCGTCAGCCGGCGTTTGGTCGCTGCCGACGCCGCCAGGATGCCGACTCGTAGCGGCCGGGAAACTCCTTGAGGCGCCGCAGGGTCAAGCATCGGACTCAAGACAGGCGAAACGTTCAAAGTCGTCCAGACTCGTGGTTGATACCGGCATCTTCCGGCGTGAGCGGTTGCTCGGCGAAATCAGCGCAGAAACAGCTGACGCATCCCGGAATAACAGGGTTCCCAACGGTTCAAGACTACACACCGGGCCGGTCGCCACGTGTATGGTCAGGGCATCGGGACCGCACAGGCCCCCATCACGAAGGGCCGACGATGTCCGACAAGTCTCCCCGACAAACCATGTCGAAGAAGTCCGGTAAGTCCCTGAAGGAAAAACGCGCAGCCAAGCATGCGAAGGCAGCGGCCAAGGCCTCTGCCGTGGAAAATGCTATGGACAACAAGAAGCGCTGAGCCGCAACACTTTCAACACTTAGCGTACTTCTTCTCCGACGCTGTCTCCGGAGCATCGTCGCTGCTCGCCACCAGCATCCAGTCTGGAAGCGCAAGCTTGTAAATGGTTCGCAACGTCAAAAGATATTGGCGCACAAGCGGACCGGTGGTGTAGGGCAGCCCGTACTTGTCGCAGACCGCGCGCACCCGCTGCGCGATCTGCCGATAGCGGTTGCTGGGCAGGTCCGGGTAGAGGTGGTGCTCTATCTGGTAGCACAGGTTGCCGCTGGCGAAGGCCAACACCGGACCGGCGTCGAAGTTGGCGCTGCCCAGCATCTGCCGCAGATACCAGTCAGCGTGGGTTTCGTCGTCGAGGACATCTGCGGTGAATTTCTCTGCGCCGTCGGGAAAGTGGCCGCAGAAGATCACCACATACGCCCACAGGTTTCGCAGCAGGTTGGCGACGACGTTCGCCGACAGTGTCCTGCGTGGCCGGCGGCTCAGCGCCGGAAACACCACATAGTCCTTGACGGCCTGGCGGGCGATCTTCGTCACGAACGCCGATCTGGACCGGCTGATCCTCTCGGTGTCGCCGGCGGAGCGGTCACGTTCGGAATGCACCCCGTGAAGACCGATACCCCACTCGAACACACTTGCCAACAACAGATTTCGCAGTGGCTGCAGCAGATGTTCTGGTCGCCACGACTCGTCGCGGCTCACCCGCATGACGCCGAACCCGAGATCGTCGTCGACACCGACGACGTTGGCGAACATGTGGTGACGGTAGTTGTGCGAGTAGCGCCACTGCGCCGACACCGCGACCATGTCCCACTCCCAGGTGCTGGAGTGGATCTCCGGGTCGTTCATCCAATCCCACTGGCCGTGGCCGACGTTGTGGCCGATCTCCATGTTCTCGACGCTCTTCGCGAAGGCCAACGCCGCGGTGCCCACCAGCCACCCGGCCCGCGACCGGCTGCAGGCGAGCACCACGCGTGCGGCGACCTCGAGCGCCCGCTGAAACCTGACCGTGCGCCGGATGTACGCGGCGTCGCGCGGACCGAGCGACTGCTCGACGTCGCGGCGGATGAGGTCCAGGTCGTCGCCGAGGGCGTCGATCTCGGCCCGGGTGAGATGTGCGTATGCGGCGATATCGGTAATGGCCATGACTGGGTCCTTCTCGTGACGAGCGGCACACGGACTCGTGGGAGAACCCAAGTGATGACGGACCACAGACCGCAACCCCCACCCTACGGGACGTGCGGCAGAACCCGGATTGACGCAGGTGTCTATTTTGCTCCCGGGGCCGAGATGAGACGGTAGCGTGAGTCCGTGGCCGACATCGACCGCACTCGCATCATCGCGGCGACTTCAAAGGAAATCTGGGAGCTCCTCGCGGACTTCGGCGCCATCAGCTCCTGGGTCGACAACATCGACCATTCGTGCCTCCTGGTTCGCGGCACCGAACCGGTCGGCACCACGCGACGCCTCCAGGTGGGGCGCTCGGTGCTGGTCGAGCGCATCGTCGCGGTCGATTCGCCGGACACCCTCGCCTACGAGATCGAGGGCCTGCCGGGCTGGCTGGGCCGGGTGACCAACCGCTGGACCCTGCAACCGCAGGAGGCGTCCACGGCGGTGACCCTGACGAGCACGGTCGAGATCGGCGCTCGCCCCGACCAGCGACTCGCAGAACGCGTGCTGGCCCGCGCGCTGGCTCGACAGTCCGACAAGATGCTGGCCGGGCTGGCACGACGAATGGAAGGTTCAGATGACTGACCCGCGTCCCGACATCGTGATCATCATGACCGACGAGGAGCGCGCGGTGCCGCCCTACGAGGCGCCCTCGGTGCTGGCCTGGCGGGACCGGACGCTGACCGGCCGCAAGTGGTTCGACGAGCACGGCGTGAGCTTCCAGCGGCACTACACCGGCTCGCTGGCCTGCGTGCCCAGCAGGCCGACGCTGTTCACCGGCCAGTACCCGGATCTGCACGGGGTCACCCAGACCGACGGCATCGGCAAGCTGGCCGAGGACTCCCGGATGCGCTGGCTGCGCCCGGGCGAGGTGCCGACGCTGGGCAACTGGTTCCGCGCCGCCGGCTATGACACCCATTACGACGGCAAGTGGCACATCTCCCACGCCGACCTGAGCGACCCCGACACCGGTGAGCCGCTGGCCACCAACGACGACGAGGGCGTCGTCAATCCCGTCGCCGTGCAACGCTACTTGGAGGCGGATCCGCTTGCCCCGTTCGGGTTTTCGGGTTGGGTGGGCCCCGAACCCCACGGCGCGCTGTTGTCCAACGCGGGGATCCGGCGCGACCCGCTGATCGCCGACCGCGTCGTCGCGTGGCTGTCGGAGCGCTACGCGCGACGCCGGGCGGGCGAGCCCGCCGCGATGCGCCCGTTTCTGCTGGTGGCCAGCTTCGTCAACCCGCACGACATCGTGTTGTTCCCGGCGTGGCAGCGGCGCAACCCGGTGCAGCCCTCGCCGCTGGATCCGCCACCGGTGCCTGCCGCGCCGACCGCCGACGAGGACCTGTCGACCAAACCGGCTGCCCAGATCGCGTTTCGGGAGTCCTATTACTCGGGCTACGGCGTGGCTCCGGCGGTGGAGCGGATGTACCGGCGCAACGCGCAGGCGTATCGCGACCTGTACTACCGGTTGCACGCGGAGGTGGACGCCCCGCTGGACCGGGTGCGGCGGGCGGTGACCGAGGGTGGTTCGGAGAACGCGGTGCTGGTGCGCACGGCCGATCACGGCGATCTGCTCGGCGCGCACGGCGGGCTGCACCAGAAGTGGTTCAACCTCTACGACGAGGCGACGCGGGTGCCGTTCGTGGTGGCGCGCATCGGTGCAGCGGCGACGACGGCGCGAGTGGTCTGTGAGCCGACGTCGCATGTCGACCTGGTTCCGACGCTGCTGGGCGCCGCGGGCGTCGATGTGACGGCGGTGGCCTCGACGCTGGCCGAGTCGTTCAGCGAGGTACATGACCTGCCGGGGCGGGATCTGATGCCGGTGGTCGACGGGGCCGATGCCGATGCATCGCGGGCGGTGTACTTGATGACGCGCGACAACGTGCTCGAAGGTGACACCGGCGCATCGGGTTTGGCGCGGAAGCTGAGGCTACCGGTCGATCCACCTAAGCCACTGCAGATCTCACTACCTGCACACGTCGGGTCGAACTTCGAGGGCTTGGTAATGCGGGTCGACGCGCATCTGTGGAAGCTGGTGCGCACCTTCGACGATCCGTCGACGTGGACCGAACCGGGGGTGCGTCACCTGGCCGCCAACGGGTTCGGCGGGGAGGCCTACCGGACGTCGCCGCTTGACGACCAGTGGGAGCTGTACAACCTGACGGAGGACCCGGCCGAGGCGCACAACCGGTGGTCGGACCCGTCGCTGCACGAGTTGCGCCAGCACCTGCGGACCCAGCTCAAGCAGGCCCGGTCGGTTTCGGTGCCCGAACGAAACAACCCGTGGCCGTATGTATCTCGACGGCCAGTGGTGCGAGAGGGTCTGGTCCGGCGGGTGCTCTCGCGGCTAGGCCCCGATCAGGGCACCCAGCCGAGCAGGTCGTGATCGCCGTCGTTGTAGACGACGCTGTTGGGCTCGGCGCCGACGACGTCGAAGTAGATCTTGCCGGTCGACGATCCGCCGGGCGGCACCGCCGCGCCGCTGAGACCCCCCGGAATCCAGACGTTGGACAGCACGCGGTAGTTGTCGCCGTTCTCGGCGCGGGCGTTGAACATCGGCACCATCGGCGTGACCCAACCCGCTAGTGCGTCGACGGTCACCGTCGCCTCATACAGTCGGCCGGCGACCGGGTGCGGGACGGTGTCCGAACTCGGACGCAGGTCGGTGACGGTGTAGCCGGCCACGACGTCGTGGTTCTTGAGCACTTCCTGCGTGCCGAACTTCTGGATGTTGTCGATCGCCGCCGCGGGCGCGACGGTGGCTGCGGCGAGGCCGAACGCGATTGCTGCGGCACCGAGAATCTTGTGGATCTTCATCCTGCCTCCCTGTCTGTATGAACTTGGAATTCCAGTGTGACCGTTACCCACCCGTAATGTTGGTGAAACGGTGCGCTTTGCATTCGATAACAAGGCGGTCACTGCCCCGCGCGGCCCCACCACCCGCGCTCGGCGCGCTGTTACGTTCGCGCACGTGGCAGACGTATTCGGACCGGCGAAACGTGGCGTGGGCGCGGCGGTGATGCTGGTCGTCCTCACGGTGGTCGCGACGGCCGTCGCGTCGGTGCGCGCCGCGCCGGCCGAGGCGTACTCGCGCGCCGGGCTGCCCGTGGAGCAGTTGAGTGTGCCGTCGCCGTCGATGGGGCGAGACATCACGGTCCAGTTCCAGGGCGGCGGACCGCATTCGGTGTATTTGCTCGACGGCCTGCGTGCCCAGGAGGACGCCAACGGCTGGGACATCAATACCGCGGCGTTCGAGTGGTTCTACCAGTCGGGCGTTTCGGTGGTGATGCCCGTCGGTGGGCAGTCCAGTTTCTACAGCGACTGGTATGCCCCCGCGACAGGTAACGACGGCACCGTCACCTACAAGTGGGAGACGTTTTTGACCCGTGAACTGCCGCAATGGCTGGCGACCAACCGGGCTCAGGATCCGCGCGCCAACGCCGTTGTGGGACTGTCGATGTCGGGTGGAGCAGCGTTGACGCTGGCGGCCTACTATCCGCAGCAGTTCGTGTTCGCCGCGTCGCTGTCGGGATATCTCAACCCGTCGAAGGGGTTGTGGCCGACTCTGATCGGATTTGCGATGAAGGACGCGGGCGGATACCGCGCCGTCGACATGTGGGGGCCGCCGAACAACCCGGCCTGGCAGCGCAACGACCCGATGCTCAACATCAACAGGCTGGTGGCCAACCGCACCGCCCTGTGGGTTTACTGCGGCAACGGCGCGACCAGCGATCTGGATACCAACGCGGACTTCGGGGTGAACTTCAGCGCGCAGTATCTGGAGAACATCACGCTGAGCACCAACAAGGAATTCCAGGAGAAATACCTGGCCGCCGGTGGGCGCAACGCGGTGTTCAACTTCCCGCCCAACGGCACACACAGCTGGGGCTACTGGGGCGCGCAGCTGCAGGCGATGAAGCCGGACCTGGTGCGGATCCTGACGACCCCGCCGCCTGCCCCGCCCGCGCCGCCGCCCGCGCCGGCGCCGATGCCCGTGCCCGGGGTGGTTCCCGCGCCGCGGTGACGTCTTGGACGGCGTGCTGTCCGGGGGTGCACATGTTTGTCTGCCAACCTCTGAGCGATTTTGTCGCTGAAGTCACTCACCCCTGTAGTAGTTGAGCGACAAAATCGCTCAGAGCTTGGCACTTCGGTCACCACTCCCCCGGAGCCACGCTGTCCGCGGTGTCAGACGCC